>NZ_JAMYMV010000028.1:0-72845 GCF_040318715.1 Mesorhizobium sp. M1050
TTCTCGTTCTTTCTCGGGGTCTTTCTCAACCGATATGCGACCGGAAAGAGTCGGGATGGCAATCTCTATATGCCGTTTCTCCTGACGCTATGCGGCCTGCTCATGATCTTCAGACCCGTCGAACATGTGCAATTGTACAGTCTGGCAATCATAGCCCTGGTCTGGCCCTGGCTCGTTCTCGTCGCCTCCCGTTTGCGGCTATCCGGGTTTTGGCGCTGGATTGCGCTCTTCTCCGGCAATATCTCTTATGCCCTCTATGTTCTTCACACTCCGCTCATCCGCCTTTCGAACGCCGTGGTCGAATCCGTGACCGGGACCTCGTGGAACGAGCACGGCTTGCCGTTCATTCTGGGAACATCCCTCGTCATCATCGCGATCTCTGCATTCGCGCATTATGTCTACGACAAGAACATCCGGACATTGCTGCGGCAGTGGCTTTCACTTTGGCGCGCACGAGAGGGCGTGACACAGTTTTAGCTGGATTTGGTTCGCCGCCGGTCGTGTGATGGCAGCGTGCCGATTTGGCCGACGCGATTGCGATCGGCGGCGCACGATCACGCGCTACGCTTGACGCTCTCCAGCGCCGGCGCGCCGCCCTTGCGGCCAAAGCGCCGGACGACGAAGCGACCCGCCTTCTGGCCGGGAACCTCGATCAGATTGTAGGTGACCCAGGACAAAAGAGTCACCGTCGGCAGGACGACGGCAACGACGATCGCGAAACGCAGCGGCGCCGCCAGCCCGTGGCCGTATTCGCTGATGACGAATGCCGCGACAGGCTGCAACACCAGCAGGTGGATCAGGTAGATGCTGAAGGAAAGCTCGCCCATGAGATGAAAGAACCGGTTGCTGAGCGTCATGGCTATCGCCCTCGCCAGCGTTCCCGCCGCCCCTGGCAGCATGCGGTAAAGAACCAGGGCAAAGAACCCCGCCACCAGCACTTCACGCACCAGCAGCTTTTCCAATCCGTAGTCGCCGCCGAAGGGCAGCGCCGCCAGCAGCAGCGCCAAGGCCAGGTACAGGATCGGCCGTGGCTGGCTCTGGTGCACGACGCCCGCCAGCAGCATGCCGCACAGGAATATCTGCATCTTCAGCGCCAGGAACGACGGCATCGGAAAATGGACCGACAATCGATCCAGCGCAAACACGATGATGCAGCCAACCGCGGCGACCAGCCCGGCGCTTCTTATCCAGTCGAACCTGCGCACCAACAGCATGATGGCCGGGAAGGCTGCGTAAAACTGCATCTCCAGCCCCAGGCTCCAGTCGGGGAGCGGCGTGCGGTAAGCGAAATCTGGCACCAGGCCGAACAGGAACGTCAGATGTGCGACGATGTTCTTCAGGCCGCTGTCGAGATAGCGCTCGGGCGCCTGATGCGATCTCGACAGGAAATCGTCGATGATCATCCTGCAGTCGTAGAGATAGGGGCCAAGCACGAGTGCCAGCAAAAGCATGACGTAGAACAGCGGCGCGATCCTGAAGTAGCGGCGCGTCCAGAATTTCAGCCATGTTCCCGGTCTTTGCCAAGGCTCCTTGTCCTGGCGCAACTGATAATGGAACACCATCAGGAAGCCCGACAGCATGATGAAGAGATCGACGCCGAGATCCGGCTCGCCGACGATGGGAACACGCCAGCCAGTCAGAAGCAGGCAATGCCCGACAAGCACCCAGATCGCCGCGAGCGCGCGAAGCCCGTCCAGGCATTCGATGCGCGATGACCTGATATCTGTCATTGCGGACTCCGAGATAGAAATGTTGCAGTGCAGCATGGCGGCCGAGGCCGGATTGTCAACCCGCCGCAAGATGACGAATTGCTCTCCGCTGTTACGCAAAAGCGGGCGGGAGACTGAAGTCCACTTCGTCAGCGGCTGATCGACGACATGTACAGACGGCGTTTCTCAGGGGAAACGCAGCGCAACTATCTCCGCGACATCGGCGCCCTGGCGACGTTTCTCGGGCGCTCGCCGGACACAGCGACCACCGACGACCTGCGCCGGTTCCGTCATCGACCTCAAGACAGGCAGGACCCTGTGGGACAAGCTGCTCGGCAGCGCTAACAACAACGGCCCGTTCGGCATCCCGTCCATGCAGCCCGCTAACAACCATCGGAATACCGAATAATGGCGGTCCGCTGGTGACGGCCGGCGGCTTGATCTTTATCGCCGCGAGCACCGACAACAAGCTGCGCGCGCTCGACATCAAGACCGGAAGGCAGGTCTGGCAGGACGACCTTCCGGCCGGCGGCCAGACGACGCCGATGACCAATGAGTCGACGGCAAGCAATACATCGTCATCGCGCCAGGAGGGGTCATTTCATGGAGACGAAGGTCGGCGATGAAGTCATCGCCTGCTGCCGATGTCGAGAAAGGCCGAACCTACTTCACACATGTGTGTCACGGCTGCCTCAATGCCGAGCCACAGGGAGCAAACAAAACGGGACCGAACTTATGGGGTGTCGTCGGCCGCGACGAGGCATCTATGACAAATATGCGTTACTCCGACGCCTTGCTAGGCTGGCAGGGTGAATGGACGTACGAGGATCTGAACAGATATCTTTTCGCGCCCATGCTCACCACGCCGGGCGTAAAGATGGAGACGCCTGGTGTCCCGGACGAGACCGAACGGGTCAACGTGATCGCCTACTTGCGTACACTCAGTGACAAGCCGATCCCACTGCCCGCTCGGCAGATCAATGTCCGAGGTTGATCGAAAACGTTGATCGACTGATCGTTGTTTATGGGTACACGTCCTAGCGCCCGTGACGACCGCACGCTCCACTTCGTGCGAGCGCCTCACCGGCGAGATCGCCGCCACCTATTTCCAGATCGGGCCCTGCTACTGGTGCGGGTTCACCGATCTCTCCTCAACCAAGGCCGGCAAGCTGATCGCTTACATCAGCCGGACCCTCGTCTAGGCGACATCTTCCGTCGAGTTCCTGTTCTCGGCGTTGGGCCACTGGATGCGGTCTCTTTTAGGGACAAAACCAGCAGCCGAGCGCGCGGCTTTGTTGATGGCCGCACTTGAGCAGGCTCGTCGCCCAAAGATGCGGCCCTGATCGCTGGGGATGATGTGAAGATATCGCCCACACCTCTCGCGAATGCCCTTGTTGATGTACTTACCGAGGCTTTTGTAAGTCGACTCGTCGACATCTTGTGCATGAACGTCGAACTGGCCTGGGGTACGGCCTTGCGCCTTTCTCACCCACCCCGGCAGCTTATGCAGAAACTCGGCCCTCAGCGCCGGAGGGACGTAGACCACCCAGTTGGCATGAGCCTGACCATTTGGGTTTTCTAAGGTGTAGACGTACAGCGCCAGCTTGGGTGCGCCATAGACCTTTTTAGTTCGCCAGTTGTACCAGTCTCGGTACTTGTCCCTGACTCGCGTGAAGAGCCAAGCAGCTAGCGCATTCTACTTAGTGATGCAGAAACCGTTATGGTGACGGTTTTCCACATCTGAATATCTCTCTTTTTTCTTTCTTCCCCTTTGCGTAGAGGGAAAAAGGTTCCAAAACATCAATCAGGTTCTCATTCGAAGCTCACTGCAAAATATTGTACTCATAGTACCATGTTCTACTAAAGCCGATGAAAGTTGACCATTTCGATGTTTGGGAATGCCACCTCATCTGGCACGGCCAGATGCGTGGCGGTCGCCCCCACCTCTTCCCGACCGGCAACCCGGCCCGTGTGAAGCTCGGCCTCACGAACCACCCCGACTACCAGATCCGGCGCGACGATACGGTCTGCGACGAACCCCGGTGCATCGACCCGTTCCACTATAGGGTGATCCTAGAGCGTAGGTTCAAGTACGACGACGTGCCCACCACCCCTTGGCGTGACCCGCGCGACCCACTGGCCTTCACCGATCGCGAAATGGCTGAGATCGCCGATGCGGTCCAAATGCTGCTCGCGAACGAGATTGAGGACGAGGATTCGGGCCAATTCGAGCCCCAGGTCCAGGCCGAGATCCGCCGCCGCGCGAGCGGGTTCTGATACCGCCGCTACTTCCTCACGATCCATTCCAGCAACTTAGGATCGATATCATCACTATCCGTGAAGTCGCTTATCAGGTTCGCAGCAAGCGCGCGCCACTGATCTTCGGGAATGTTCTCTTCGATGACGCACTTTATGAAGGCGCTGCGCAGGATGTCGCAGTCAAAAGCCGATACCCAGCCGTCAACGCCAAATCCGATCAAGGGCGGGAGCACACAGAACTCTCAAACACCGACGTCCTAACAGCCGAGCCGGTGACGCCTTTAATTCTTAATCGCATCCTGCCTGACCACAACGGGTTTCTCCGGTACGTTTTTAACTAAAGGCAATAGCGGAATTGCCGGCTGGTTGGCACGCTCTAACTCCGTTCTTGCGGCAACCCCCTCAAAACGCCGCAGTGGCCGACGCGGGAGGTGGTGGGTGGTGCCCCAGCACCTGCGTTGGCCACGCTCCGCGCCACCGCCCACTCCACCTAAGCAACACCAACAGCAACCCGTCCCAGCCCTTGCTCGGGCCAGGACGGGGCGCAGGCGGCCATGCTCGTCTCACCAACCAGATCGGCTCGCAGTTCGACGTCGTGGAGTATTGATCAATGCTCCAGCTTCCTAGTGGTGAAAGCCTGACGCTTGGTACCCCGCGATGACCGACAAGATCCGAACCCTAAGCGGAAGTTCACTCGCCTTCGGTTGAATTCACACTCATGACGCGAAGCCGACCTTCATCAGCCCATTTCGCCGCCCCGATAGCCGACGTTTACCGGAACCGGCGGTTGGCTTCGGGCTCACGATCGCGTGGGACCGACATTCCAAGTGGGCATACGAGCGAGGGAAGTTGAATCATCGAAGACCGAGACCAGTCGTTCGGTCCGGGGGTCAGGTTGTGGGCGTCCGCGTGCCTGCCAACTTCGATGAGATGACCGTCGCAGAGTTCCTTGAGTACGTCAGCTGGTGGGCAGATCTGTCGACCACCGAGCGACAGACCGTTCAGAAGAACGACTCATCCGACAAGGATCGACAGTATCATATTTGATGAACCGGCATGCCTCAATGCGCCCTGTCGGGCGCGCGGCCGCCGCAGTACGCTGAAAATAACCTCGGTGGGGGCAATTAGAACAAAGCAAGGGAGGATAAAATGACATTGAAGCACTGCATGCTGGTCGTTGCCATCACCGCGCTATGTCTCGGACCAGCCAATGCCCAGTCGGCCAAAGACGCCATTGAAGCCAGCAATGCCGCGTTCGCGAAATCGCTTAACAGCAAGGATGCCGCTGGCGTGGCATCGCATTATGCTGAGGACGCGATGGTATTGCCGCCGAATGCGATGCGAGTCGACGGGCGAAACAATATTCAGAAGTTTTGGCAGGGCGTAATTGATTATGGCGTTTCCGATCTTAAAATCACAACTGTTGAGGTGGTGGAGAGCGGAGATTTCGCGTTTGAGCAGGGCGCCGTTTCGTTCAAGATGCCCGGCAAAGACTCCAAACAGGTGGACGGGGCTGGCAAGTCTATAGTCGTCTGGAAGAAAGCACAGAACGGCAACTGGGAGCTTTATCGCGACATCTGGAACGACAATCCAGCAAAATAGGCATTCTTCGGTTCCAGCCGGTGCTGGCAGCAGATAGACCGATAGCGGCGGGAAGGGTGGCCCCGCCGCGATCCCCGGGAATGGCACCATCGAGTCGCATCAGCCGCACCGCGAACGGCAGGTCTGGAGAAGCGCCATGAAGGGTAGCAAATGGCGCTACTTGCTCGTTCCAACTGACGGGTCGAACGGTAACTTCCACCCTGAGATGCCCTACGCGTCGGGGACCAAGCGTCAGGCTTTCACCACCTAGCTCGTGGATTACCCGAAGCCAGAGCCGAGCCGGATGGCCACGACCTTGATGAAAGCAAGAAAGTTAGCGGCCTCAAAGCGGACCTCTAGCGCAACAAGTCTCATGACCCGGATGATGGGGACCTTACGACCTTGTTGTTAGGCACGGTGGGAGTGGCTGCGATCAGGCATTCGTGGCATTGACTCCCTCGAAAGCGTAGCGCCCACGCGTTTTGCCTTGGGAGATGCCAAATGCGCATGTCCTTGCTGTTCATTTCACTACTGCTTGCACACATCCCGGTTGTGTCGCATGCCGCTGCCATCCACGACGCCGCCATGAAGGGCGATGTCACGGCGATCGCGGCGGCGCTCGATGCAGGGGCCAGCGTCGATGAGAGCGATGGGCACGCGACACCACTTTATCTTGCGGATAGGGACGGGCATTTTGCGGCGGCAAAACTGCTTATGGCGCGCGGTGCCGACGTCAACGCCGTCACGGACTCGCGTTTGGGTCCTGCCCTCATGCCGGCTTTGGCAAAACGCAGGATCGATTTGGTCAATCTGTTGCTGAATGGGGGCGCAAATCCAAATTCGCAGCGCACCCGCGAAAACGCCCTCCACATCGCTGTCAGATCCGGTTGTCTCGATTGCGTGAAGGCACTGGTCGAGGCCGGCGCGGACGTGAATGCGGCGACAAAGGATGGCAAGACACCGCTCCATCTGGCAAAATTCACGGGGCAACGCGAAGTCGCTGACTATCTCTTGTCGCACGGCGTTGTCTTGCCAACGCCAGCTCCGATCTCGATGAAGTTGGCTATGGGTTTGGCCAGTTTACAGAGCAGCAGTGCCAGGATGATTTGGTTCTCAGGGACCGGAGGCTTTCAAACGGTGCGGGCTGCACAAGCCAACGCGCTTTGCCCTAGAGACCCTAGAAGCGGAAAAATCTGATTTGGTGCGAGGAATATTTTATCTCGTCTGGTTACATACGAGATGCCGGGTTGGTGATAGGGCGACTAGGGGATGCGGAAGTCGCGCAGATGCGGGAACACGGCTCGTACGGCGCGGATTGCCCGTCGGATAGAAGCTACCCCCTCACTGACCTGCGATTGCCATCCCAAGCCCTACGCCCAAGCCAACATGCGAGGCCGGGGAACAGCTTGCCGGCAAGATCGCGGGGGATCCGTGGTCGATAACCAGGCCAACAACCCGAAAGAGGCGCATCGATCCCTGGCGCTCCTAGCTATCATACCGGCAGCGTGGCCGGGCCATCGTGCGTTCTCTAACCCCTCTAACCTGCCTGCTCCTTTGGAAGGCCGTCAGTCAGATCATAGAAGTCGGATTTCGAGCCGACGAAAATATGTTTGCTAAGCCGAAGGCCGGTCGGCGGGTCGAGAGTACCAGCCGCGACGAAGGTCTGCAGGCCAGGCGCCGCCTTCCAGAACAGGTTGCCGCCGCAGCGCGAGCAGAAGCCGCGTTCGACGTAACGCGACGAGCGGTACCACCTGAGCGTGGACGAGGTCATCAGCATGAGATCGGCCGAGCGGCAGGCCGCCATGGCCGCAAAATTGCCACTTGTTCGCGCGCACTGGGAGCAGTGACAGGCTATCAGCGGGGCAAGCTCGCCTGCGATGTCGTAGCGCACTCCCCCGCATAGGCAATGTCCCGATGACACCTTATCACGTGTTGTTTCCTTCATCGACGGTTCTCACATTCAATTTCGCTAAAATGCAACCAAATCAGCCCGGGCGCCTTGTCTGGCAGTTGGAGGATCGAGTGCATCCGTAACGCCGCAGACCGGCTGAAGTTCATCAAGCCGCAGGAACCGATCCTGGTCGAGACGCCGCCGGTCAGCGACGACTGGCTGCACGAGATAGACGGCTTTCGCACCCAGATCATTCTCGACTGGGCTGGCGCTCGGGCATTCACCCGCGCCGGGATCGATTGGTCCAAGCGCTACTGGCCGATTTGTCGCGGCTGCCGAGAAGCTAAAGGCGAAATCCTTCATCCTCGACGGCGAGAGCGCAAGGCGATCCTGTGGGATTTGATCAAGCCGGCACAAGGCATCATTCAGTACAGCCAACATGTTGAGGGTGGCGGTGCCGAGTTCTTCGAGGCAGCCGAGAAAATGGGCCTCGAAGGTATGGTGTCGAAGCGACGGGAAAGCTCCTACCGCAGCGGCGCCAAGAATGAGGCCTGGCTGAAAATCAAGTGCTGGGACATCGCCGAGTTTGATTTGATTGGCGTGAAGCGACAGGCCGGCAAGTGGACCGAGGGGCTGTTTGCACGGGACGGGAAGTATGTTGGCAAGGCTGTGATCGCCACGACCAAACAATCAAGGACCGGCTACGGAAACGTGTGCAGCAGGCCCGCAGCAGCCCAGCAGGAGGGCCTGCCGAGTGCGGTAGTCACTCCGGACGTCGAATGGGTCAAGCCCATCAAGGCGAGCGTCAGGACGCTACGCGGTGAGCGCAAGCTGCGCCATGCGTCGGTGCAGAATTTCAGGGAAGAGTCCTAAAAACGGTCTTGGCGGTTCGCTGGATATAGGAATATAATCCTCCCGTTGCGGCGCCCATTCAACGGAGATCGCCAATGGCCGGGACCAAATTATCCAAGCACCTTTCACAAGCCGAGATTGACCACTTTTTGGCCGAGGCAGAACGGCTGCATAAGAGCATCGTCCAGCTGCGTCTGCGCCAAGCAGCGAGCATTACCGCTCGCTGCAAAACACGCATGAGGCGCTGTTGAAGACGGTCAAGGATATCACCGGCAAGGATGCGTCGTTCATTAGGTGGCACGGTACAGGACCGGTGCAGCCAACACCGGGCAAACCGGCTTGACGGAACATTAGCGACCTCTAACTATTTGTGCAGTGGCAGACGATGCTCACCCCATCGCTGCTGATGATCGGGACGACCTTCACCGGCTCCTGATCGGCCCGCGCCTCCCGCAAGTGGCGCGGGCTTTGCGTGCACAGAGACAACGGCGAGAAAGTGCGGGTCGTGGAAATCACGCCGGAGCCGAGGAGCGCGAGCTAGGTCAAAGGGAGGAACACAAATGGCCGCCTATCTGATCGCGGATGTAGACATAAAAGACGCTGCCTTATTCGAGGAATATCGGCGGGACGTTCCGGCCACCGAAGAGCGCTACGGTGGGCGATACCTGGGTCGTGGTGGTGCGACCAAGGTTCTGGAAGGTGATTGGGATCCACACCGACTGGTCATTGTTGAATTCCCCGACATGGCGTCATTGATGGGCTGGTACAATTCTCCTGAATATGCCCGGCTGATCGAGATCCGCAAACGTTCCGCAAATACCAGGATCATTGCGTTAGAAGGGATTGCTACGCCTGCGGCGTGACCATGTGGGCGGCCAGCGGGCCCGACGACCGTTGGGCATCCTCAGCGTCGTTTCTTCCACAGCCTCACCCCCGGCTCCGCCGCCATTCTCGGCGATGAACTCGATGCTGGCAGATTCGAGGGCGCGGCACACGGCCTCGACGTTATTGACCATCCCGACTGCAGGACCGTCGCTGCCTTCCATTCGTTTGATGGTCGGCACCGAGACTTTCGATCGCTCGGCTAGTTCTGGTTGGGTGAACCCAGCCAAGGTTCGAGCTGCTGCGATCTGTCCGCCTGTCGGCTTATCCATTCGGCAAGCCGATTGCGACTTGGAGGAAACGGCCGACGATGAGGAGCCTGTCGTGCCGGCCATGTCGCTCAGTGCGTGAAAACCGGAGGGCACGAGCTGACGTTGGGTGGCTCAATTGGCGCGCAACCTCTGTTCCTGGGATGCGCTCCATTACGACAAAGTGCCGAACGGTGCGGACAGGCTAGGAGAAGGCGGCGGTCGTGCCCGGAAAAGAAGCTTCGATCCTGATCGTCGGCGCGGGCCCAACGGGGCTGACAGCGGCGCTGGAGCTTGCGCGAAGAGGCGCCCATCCCCGCGTCATAGACAAGAAGGACGGACCTACGCCGCTCAGCAAGGCCGTCGGCATCAGTTCACATAGCCTGGATGTTCTCGAAGCGGCGGGGGTGAGCAGCAAGCTGCTCGCAGAGGGGCTCAAGGTGCGTCACGCGCATTTCCATGCAGGAACCCGTGAGCTCGTCACAATCGAGGCGGCGATGGAGCATCACCGATGCGGAGATCGCGTCCGCCCTACGAGGTGGACGCGGCACAGGCTTTCCTGCATCGAGACGGGGACGTCGGCTTCATCATACCGATCGGCGGCAACCGCTTTCGCGCGGTCTCAAACACACCTGACGCGCTGGCGCATGTGCCGGGCAGGTATAGCGTGTCGCAGCTGCTGCGGACCGATCATTTCCACATTCCGGCAAAACAGGCGTCCCGCTATCAAACCGCCCGCGTCTTCCTCGGCGGCGATGCCGCGCATGCGCACTCGCGCTTGGCGCGCGCGGTATGAATCTCGGTATTGAGGATACAGCTTGCTTCGCCCGGCGTTTCAACGATGGCACGCTTGCAGGCTACACGGACGAGCGTCGACCGGTGGGAGGTCGCTGGATCGATTTGAGCGAACGTATTCTGTCCACGGCGCAGTCGACCAACAGCTTCGTCCAGACATGCAGGAATCTCGTCATGTTGACGATCGGTTCCTTCCCCATTCTGCAAAAGCCTCTGCTCGAGCGCGTAGCCGGATTGAAGGAATAGATTTCAAACGAGCAACTGCTCGATCCTGATCGGCAGGTCGCGGACGCGCTTGCGTCCACTTGAATGCTGAAGATGGTCGTTTATTTGCTCGTCGCCTCTGCCGTATTCCCCAGCACTTTCTGCTGAACCCGCTAACGAACTCGTCCAGAATCCGGCCATAAGACGGTCGCCTGGGATGTGAAGCGATCTCCGAGAGCCTTGTCCCGGAACCATTCTTGCCCGGACCAGTTTTGGCAACGACTATCGTGTTCAACGCGTCCGAAACTGCGGCGTTCGGTCGACGATTGCCCCGGAGGCTCGCGGACCGCGAAGCAAGGCGTATGGGACCAAGCAAGCTGGGTTGCAGATCACACCAGCGAATAATCCGAAAAGCGGAGTTTGAAGTTTGGCACAGCCGGCGGTTCTATCTCTGGGTAGCATTAATGCCGACCTGAGGTTCGAGGTCGACAAGCCGTTCAGCAGTGACGCGACCGTCAGAGCATCCGGATTTTCTCGAAAGAGCGGCGGAAAGGCTGCCAATGTGGCTTATTTTACGCAGCGGCTCGGATTTCCAACAAAGCTTCTCGGCCAAGTCGGAGACGACGATCTCGCGACGGTGGCCATTGGTCCGTTCATGCAAGAGAATCTCGATTTGGAGGCTGTCTTTGTCGCTCCAAATTCGATGACAGGCATAGCGGTCGTCGTCGTTCCAGCAGATGGCAACAAGTCAATCCTTTCAGTCGCAAACGCCAATATGAACTGGCAAACTCCCGCTGTCGAAAAAGTAGTGCAGGCAATCGACAACGCCCCAGCATCCTCCGTCCTGATCGCCGATTTCGAGGTTCCTCGCATTGTGCTTGAGGCCGCATTTAAAGCTGCGGAAAGGCGCGGCTTCAGGATCATCGTCGACCCAACATTTGCCGATCAAATCGAGAAGACCGATCTAAAACGCTTCTATGCGGTGTCGCCCAACCAAAAGGAAGCAGCGGATGTTTTAGGAATTGAAGTGGCCAATGAAAGTCAGGCCAGCCAGGCGGCAACCGAATTCAACGCCCTGGGGGTTGAAATTGCATGCGTTAAGCTCTCCGACGGTGGCTGCATCCTCGGTGAGAGGAATGAGACGACCGCAATACGAGCGCCCGCTGTCGATGTCGTGGACAAGACGGGGGCCGGCGATGCCTTTATTGCCGCGTTCGCTGCCGCGACCCTGGAGGACAAATCGGCATATGAAGCCGCCTGCTGGGGCGTTGCGGCTTCAACCTTCTCGGTTGGTCGGAAGGGCACGCAGGCGTCTTATCCCAAACGGTCGCAGTTCGATCAGATGCTCGCTTCTGTATTGGAGAAGAATGGCCGGTGACACGGCGGACCGTTCGGCTTGGCGCTCTGCCGGGAGATGGTGACCGACACTGAGCTCTGTGAACGCTCCAGCCAAAAGCCGCCCGTCGATTTTTTGGCGCCACTACAACTCTGATACGGTCTTAGCCATTTCTCTCCAAACTTCCATGGAGGCGACCATGGCCAGGAACAGAAAGATTACCACTGGCGCAAACGACGGCCCGCGAGATGCCTCGATAGGTTTGCCCAATGGCAGTTCGTAACCCGTTCACCGATAAGGATCAGATGGAGCGGGTCCGCAAGACACAGGCGCGCGAGCCGCAAAAGAAGGGCAAAAACCGGCCGTCCGCGAATTGAAAGCCAAGCCGCACATCTTCGCAGAGGCTGGGATCGTCGGCACATTTAGGCACGCCCGAATGTGCCGACCCCTGCCCGGCGGCGAGCACGCAATAACCGATCTCTCGATCAGTTTCCAAATCCCCTCGACGCGGGCAATTGCGCGGGTTCCGACACGCTCCCTTTCCAGGGAAGCTCGCTAACTGAAACCGGAACAGAACGTTTTCTCCGCCCCGCCGTTTTCGCAGTTGGAGACGTGCGGCCGCACGGACGTAAACAGGATTGTGGATTGAGGATGACAAGCAATACATGCCCGGACGGGCCAAAAGGAATTGTGATCGCATGCTCCGCGCCAGGCAGCGAAGCTCTCTTCGCCCATGAACGGCACGCGATCAATGCGGTCGCCCGCCAGATCGCTGTACTCAAAGGGTTTGCATTCGAGGGCGATCTTAGCGCGTTCAAGTTGGACGGAGAATACTTGTACTACGTCCCGGACGACAGCCTGCTTCTCGCCGATGCGAGTCGAATGGGGATCGCAGGACCAAAAGACTTTTTTGGCGGCGTGCTTCCGTCGCGGCTGGCAATGACCAAAGTCATCACGCATGACGTGATCGGCGCGTCCGCATTTCGGCCTGATGACTGGCCAGCGGAATTCCCTGAACGGGTCAGCGGTGCGGTTTTGCCGGGTTACAGCACATTCTCCCGAACGGACACTTTGCAAGCGGCGGATCGGCTCCTGCGGCAAGGACCAGTTCGTCTTAAGCCTCCGCTTGCATCGCGCGGACGCGAACAACAGATCGCTTCTTCCGTGTCGGAAGTCGAAGCTTTCCTGGAACGCTATCAAGCCTCAAATCTAGAAAAAAACGGACTCGTTCTAGAGACGAATCTAGCTGACATCGCCACGCTAAGCGTCGGAATCGCGGATGCAGGCGAGATCGCCATTGCGTACGTCGGCACGCAGAGAATAACGGCGGATAATGCGGGACAACCCGTTTATGGCGGGTCCGATATCATCGCCGTACGCGGGGGATGGGAGGCACTCGCAGGCCTCAGTCTTTCATCTACTTCAGCGCTGGCGGTCGCGCAGGCGAGAACATACGACGCAGCGATGACCGAGTGTCCCGGATTTTTCGCATCGCGGCGCAACTATGACATCGGCCAAGGGACCGACTGGTCTGGGAAGTGGAAGTCGGGAGTGCTCGAAGCCTGCTGGCGGATCGGCGGCAGTAGCACCGCCGAACTTGCGGCCATGAATGTCATGCAACAGCACCCCGATGTCGAGTTCGTATGCGCTTCGGCGGTCAAAGCTTTTGGCATGAAGTGTCAGCCGCCGGCCAACGCTACCGTGCATTTTCAAGGAGAGGATCCCGATGAGGGTGCCATCACGCGCTACACGGCGGTTACGCGGATATCACGGAAGACCGCTTAGCGACGATCACGGGAGTGATTGACGAACTCGAAAGACAGGCCGCCGAAAACCCGTCGAAGCTCAAGGTTCGAAAAAAGGACGGCAAGACGATCATCGATGGCGAAGTCGAGTTGGATGGGCTGGGGTCGTCGGTGCTACGGCAGGCGGCCCTTAGACCTGGTCGTCTCATTCGGCTTGCCTGGAATCAAGGAACATGGGGAGGAGTCTTTTGTTCGGGAGTTACAGGAACCGAATTGATGGAGCGACTGAAAATGAGACAAGATATTGTGGCTGGCGCGAAGTTCCCCGACTACGTTCTACCCGACCACACCAAGACGCCACGGCGGCTGTCGGACCTGCAGGGCGACCAGCTGATGATCGTGATGCTGACGCGTGGATTCTTCTGCCCGAAAGACCGGCAGCAAGTGCTCGAACTGGTGCGGTTTCACCCGCAATTGGTCGTCGGCTACACCCAGCTCGTCACGATCACCACGGACGATTGGCATACAACCAACAATTACCGCCAGCAGACCTCGGCGCCTTGGCCCTTTCTGTATGACGAGGAACGGCTCGTGCAGAAGGACCTGGACATCAAGGAATACACCGACACCACGCACGACGTGATGGTCCCGCACACCATCGTGCTGGGGCGAGAGCTCGAAGTCTTCAAGGTCTACAACGGTTATTACTACTGGGGCCGCCCCTCCACCGCCGAATTGCACATAGAGCTGCGCGAACTGGCGCGAAGAACCTACCGCGACTGGGACATCACCGAACCCGAGCTGCGGGAGAAATGGAACAAAGGCGATAAATCCGACTTCTACCCCTATGGCGGGAATTCCATCTCTATGGCGACACTCATGCTCCAGATGGCCGGAGCGGTCGACCAATATGCCGGCCGGGCAAAGAGAAGCTGAACGGATGAAGCCTGCATCGCTGGCGGCGGTCTTCTCGCAGTGACGCTCTTCGTCCAGCCACGCTTGCTAAACGAACCCTTTTCCGATCCGGGCGTGCTACTGGATTTTCGCTTCGGCAACAGGGCCTTGCTGTTCGATCTCGGAGATCTTTCGACCCTTTCGCCGCGTGAAATCCTGCGGATCTCGCATGTCTTCGTGACGCATATGCATATGGATCACTTCAGCGGTTTCGATCGCCTGCTCAGGCTGTCGCTTTACCGGGACAGACGCGTCCATATCGTCGGACCGCCCGGTCTGACTGACGCCGTCGAGGCCAAGTTGCGGGCTTACACCTGGAACCTGCTGGACGAGCGGTCCCATGATTTGGAGATCGCCGCCTCCGACTGGGCGGAGGGAGGCTTCATTACCGAGGCCGTCTTCAGGGCGCGTAACGCTTTTGTTCGCGAAAACCAGCAGCCGTCGGAAGCGCGGCTTCCGCTCGACGACCCGGAATTCAAGGTCGTTGCGGTCACGCTTGATCATGGCATTCCTTGCCTGGCCTTCGCATTCCAGGAGAAAATCAGGGTCAACGTTCACAAGGCGCGTCTCGACGAGCTCCGCCTTCCAGTTGGTCCCTGGCTGGCCGAAGCCAAACGGGCCGTTCGCAGCGGTGCCGGGCCTGCAACCGAGTTCATGCCCACCAAGGACAGGAAGGTAGTTCTGGGAGAACTGCTGCAAAGCCAAGCGCTCGTTTGCGCGCCGGGCCAGCGCATTGCCTATGCCACTGACCTGGCCTTCCATTCCTTGAACATAACCCGGCTTTGCAGCTTGGCGTGCGGCGCCGATCAACTCTTTATCGAAGGTGGATTCTTGCAGGAGGATCGGGCACTCGCCGCTTCAAAGAAGCACCTGACAGCAGTGCAGGCGGGCGAGATCGCCCGCCTGGCGGCAGTGGACTTCGCTCACCAGATGCATTTCTCGCCGCGCTATCTCGGACGGGAGGACGAACTGCGGGCCGAATTCGAGCTTGCGTTCCACGGCCGCTCGGTTGCGCGTGGATAGTAAATGCTGCGGAACATTCACGCGGCGAGAGGGTTCTGGAAATATCAGGATCCCAGGAGGAAATCATGGCTACGAATCTCAAAGACGGCAAGACCGCAAAATCTTCCCAAGGGGCGCACGGAGGCAACCGTGCAGGCAATCAGGACAAACGCGACGAACAGCCGAAGAAAAGCAGCCAGGCGGCCGGCAAAGACCCGCGCCGCGGCAAGGATTGAACCACGCTATTCCCGTTTTTTCGCGTGCCCGCAGGTGGTGTAGCTTGGCGGCAGCGAAGCCGCTGGCGAGAGCGGTCTCGATAGCGCTGTAGCGAGCGAGCGGCTTTGCGGTGGTCATCGACAATTCGCCGGCAAGGCCAGGTTGCTGACACCTTCCTGATTCGAAGGACCATCGATGACTGACGACATGATGAACCTGCGCGCGCTCGAGCTGGAGGCTGGGGCCGCCATCGGCGCCCGCCTATGGCGAGAAGAACCCGTTGTCGCGAGCGCGACTGGGAGATGCGGGCCAGACCGTCGATGGAGAAGGCCGCCCGTTGCGAGGAACCGGTGCCGTCGAAGCGCAATATCGCTCCCTGCTTCGGCTGGTGTGATCGATCGACCTGACCCCAACGAACTCCTGCTGCAGAAGGAACCGAAGCGGCGCGGCATCGTTGATCCTCAAGATCAAGTCGCGGACGGGGCTTCAAGTCGGTTGATGATCTTGATGCTTCCGATGGACCGATTTTATGGCTGGCAGCGCCATCGAGCCGGCGAACTCGGGCTCGCCATCGCAGACTCTGGCGCCATCCCCTGTGGAGACACAACTGGCGCTTGGAGACATGGCTCGCGCAAACGCTGGCCGTCGCCTTTGTGTCATCGCCGTTGCGGTTCCGCTCCTGTTCATGATCAGCGGGCTTGTCATTCGGTATGCTGCATTCCATTCAGTCTCGGCAGTACCAGGCTTCGAAGCTTATGCGCGTGCGCTCTGCAGGTGGGATTGCGCGTGGTATGTGGACATTTCCGAACACGGCTACGAGCGTTTTCCCATTCCAGGCCAAAGCAACGTCGGACGCTGGGGCTTCTTTCCATTGTATCCCATGCTCGTGACGACTCTTCGGTTTGCTTTCCCTTTTCCCACGATTCTGATCGCGACGATCACCTCGATTGCCTGCAGCTACGCCGCCTGTCTTGTGGCATGGCCACTGCTGGAGAAGAACATGCGCGCTTATACACTGTATTGCGCTTTCCTGCTTAGCGGCCCGTTCTCCTTCCACTTCACCACGTTCCTTACCGAACCTCTTTTCGTGCTCCTGACTTCGTGCGTCTTTTTGGCACTCAAGCGCTCCAACTACCTGGCCGCTGGCGTTTCATGCGCTTTGCTGTCGGCAACGAGGGTGGTCGGGGTCCTTGCTGTGTTTGCAACCGTTATCCAAATGTTCGAGCAGCACCGCCAGCAGGGCGGGTCGGCGGTGTCTTTCCCGCGATGGGTGCTTGGTCGCCCGGATATGCTCGTAGCTATCTTCATCTCGCCCGCCGGCTTGTTTGCTTACATGCTCTTTTTGTATCTCACTGTCGGGGACGGGTTTGCGTTCTTGCACGTCCAGCGCGCGTTTGGACGGGTTGCTGGCGATCCGCTCCTTTTTCTATGGGACGGTCTCTCTGCTGTTCCGACAAAAGGATGGCTGCCCACGGCGCCGCAATGGAGCGCGCTCGCAGCGATTATAGGGCTGACCCTATCGGTCGTTCTGGCGGCTCGCAGGCGATATGGCGCTGCGCTCTTCTGTGCGAGCAGCATCATCCTGCCGTTGATCACCAACCTGGCTTCCATGATCAGATACGTCATTGGGCTTGCGCCGCTGATGATGTTGATTGCCGAGCTGCTGTCCGTATCGAAGCTGACCTATCTCGTGACTTTGGCTCTTTTCCTGAGCGCATGTTATTTCATGACTGTGGCATGGATTGGAGGCTATCTTGCCCTGGTCTGACGGCCTGTCATCCTATGGCCGTGCTGCCTCGACTGGCGGCTACGCGCTGGCGGTGGTTTTGGCCGTGTCCGAGATCATCATCCTCGCACTCGCTCTCAATCCAGATGTCAACGCTGATTATCGGGCCTATTACATTGATCGCACGACGACGTGCCTCAATCGCGATGCGGTTGGCAGCTACACTCCTGGGCAGACAGTATCTTTCCGGTCCGACGGTGCCAAACAAGCAGCCGGCATGATGGTCTGCGGTTGGTCGGGGCCGGTAGCCGACGGAACCCATTCGCTCGGCGAGACCTCTCGGCTGAGGCTGGAAATACCTTCGCTTCGCGACGGGTTTACAGCCACGCTACAAATGTCTGCCGTCATTCGTCCACCACAAACCATACAAAGGGTAATGATCTCGGTGAACGGAGTTCGGGTACACGAGGTAACACTGTCGAGCCAAGACCCGACGACGATCTCGTTCGCGATCCCGCACGCAGCATTTGCCAGCGCAAAGGTACTCGAAGTGACTTTCGACTATCGCGACGGGATTCCGCCAAGCCCCGCCGCCAGCAAGATCTACAAACGCGCCATTAAATTGGTGTCGTTCCGGCTGGACGCCGGCTAGAGCACTTCACTTTTCCGCTGAAACGGCGAAGTGCCCTAGCTCTTTGTATTGACGCAATTCCGGACGGAAAGCCGCTTCACAACTTTCTGAAGTTGTCCTACTCAGCAGCACAACAGTTCCGCGATTATCTCATGCGCCTGCACCTCCCGGATGGAGAGCAGCCGGCGTTGGCAATAGATCGGGAAGTCGCGTGCCTCCTCGCCGCTGCCCGGCAGCCAATCGCGATAGAGGTAGAGCGCGGCGGGCTCGGTATTACCGGGATAGCGTAGCACCGCGCAGAGTCCGCCGGGATCACGCCAGCTTTCATTTGCGCGTCGTTCGCCTCGATCGGCTGATCGGTCCGGGACGGCCGGCTCCGTTTCGGAACGGAAGACCATGAAAGTAGAGCTTGTCAGCGGCGACGAGCCATTCGCTTTGGGCCAGGCCCTGAACCGCCGGAAGGTGTCTTCGGGCGTCACCCGGTCCCCGCGATGCTCGATCACCACCACCGGCGTAGGCGGCACATCACGGATCGTCGTGGTCAATGATTATCTGCATGGGCTCGTTGCTTGCGTTGTCGAGGGGCCCCGAAGGCCATAAGCCACGACCCACAGCTGGGAGATATTCGGAGCGGCGATCGCCCGAACCCTCGCCGAGAGGCGCGGGCGAACACATCGGGCGCATCGTAACCTGCATCCATGGCTATGTCCGTGACGCTTTGGGCGTCCATGTCGGCGAGCCGGTACGAAGCGCGCCAAGGCCAGCTCATCGTCCACATGCTGGTCAATGTGAGCACCCGCAGGTTTCAAGTGCCGCCTTCATTGCCTCTCTTCCTGCGTGGTGACACCAGCCAGGCCCTCCCGGGCATGGCGCTCGACCGATCCTGCGATTTGGATGGTTCTTCAACATGTGCTGCCAGCAACGGCTTAAAGGCAAAGCGATCAAGGTTGAACCGAGCCCGGCATCATCCAATCGTAACTGGAAGCCGTGCTTCAGCAAGCGGCTTTGGTGCAGTTCATCGTTTCCGTGAAACGGTGAACTGCTTTAGAACGAATCTTTCTGGCGGATCACGCATCAGCCATCGCCGGACTGATCGGGAATGTGTTCTGCAAAGACCCATCGGTCGAGCACGACGAAATTGATCGCGGGCACAAGCAAGCAGGTAATCGTGATGGGAAAGATGAGCGGCAGGCCCAGCTTCGCCGTCAAGAGCGCCGGCGCGCCATAGGCGATGGCCAAGCCGATCCCCGCCAGCAAGAGAAAACGCGGAGCCTCTGATCTATGCAATCCGCGCGACATGAAGGTTACTGACCTGTGCGCGAGATAGGAAAACAAGGCTGCGGCTGCGTATGCTGCAAGGGACGCTTGAACGGGGCTGAAGCCGAACCGTTCCGATTTGACAAAGACATCCGCCAAGGCGGCATACAGGATTGTGGCGGCGACGCCGACCAGGCCGAAGCGCGCCAGAAGCTTCAGGACGGTGCCAGCGGCAGGCCGAAATTCAGACACGGGCACTACACGCATACTGGGCGCCAAGCGGCAGCGGCGCGAGGGCACGCTCAACCTTTCTGGCGAATCTGCCGGCCGACGGGAGCAGCAGGAAATGCTCCGATCGAACCTCCCTGAAGCCTGCTTGTCGAAAGAGGGCCGCTGCTTTGACCGCGTTGAGCAGGACCGCGTCTTGGTCAAACGGACATCGGAGCACCGCCAGGCGCGTCAGCGGATTATAGGGATTGTGCTCGATGATGCAGGCGACGCCGCCTTGCCGCACGACGCGTCGCATCTCGCGAAAAAAATCGAGCCAGGATGCGGGCGAAACATGATGAACAACACAACTGGCAAAAGCCAGGTCGAACACGCAGTCGTCATAAGGCAGGGCCGTCGTGGTGCATGTCCTATAGACGACGCCCGGATTGTCCTCGCTGGCGCGCTGGATCGACTCCTGCGAGACGTCGCAGCCATCCAGGCGCTCGAAAGCGCCGTCTAGATAAGGATGGAGCGAACCGACACCGCAGCCCACATCAAGCGCCCGCAGCATGGCTCCCCGTCGACGAAGTCCTCGCTCGGCGACTAGGCGTCGCAGCAGGTCGGCCTTTGCGACCAAAAAGAATGCGTGCTTGAGTCCGGAAAAGCGGATCGACGCATCGATCGTCTCTCCATAACTGGATCTATAGCTGTCGAAGAGTTCGGACACTGGGAGCGGCTCCGTTCTTAGGCTTGCGAAACGATCTCCGGCTCCCACCAGCGATGGCACGCACCGGCTCGTCGAAACCGGTAAGCCGATCGATCACGTAAAGAGGGCGGCGTTTCACTTCGGCGTGGATGCTACCGACATAGAGGCCGACCACGCCGGTCATGAAAAGATTGATGCCGCACAGGAACGATACGATCACAACGGTGGACGTCCAGCCGGCAATGACGCCGGTTTCAAAAATCCAGGCGAAGACGGCATAAGCGCCAAAGGCCAGCGCAAGTGCAGAAATGGCCGATCCGCCCCAAAGCGCAAAGTGAAGCGGCTTTTCCGAGAAGCTGACAACGGCGTGGATGGCAAGGTGCATCATCTTCCAGAAAGGGTATTTGGTCTGGCCGATGGTCCTCGGGGGGCGTTCGAATGGCACCCCCGCTTGTTTGAATCCCATCCAGCCGAACATGCCCCTGACGAAGCGATCGTGTTCAGGCATGTGTCTGAAGACATCCAGCGCATGGCGGCCGACCAGGCGGAAGTCCCCGACGTTGCGCGGGATGTTGACCGGCGTCATCTTCTCCAGGAAACGGTAGAAAAGATCGGCGCTAAGCCGCTTGAACCAGGATTCGCCCTCGCGCTTGACACGGCGGGCGTAGACGATCTCGAAACCTTCCTTCCACTTTGCCACGAGATCAAGAACGACCTCCGGTGGATCTTGCAGGTCGGCATCCATGACGATGACGGCATCCCCCGCAGCAGCATCCATGCCAGCCGTGATCGCAATCTGGTGTCCGAAATTACGGGAAAGTTCGATAAGCCGGAAGCGAGGTTCGGCGGTGACCACCTGCCGAAGGTATTTGACGCTGCCGTCATGGCTACCGTCATCGACAAAAATCGCCTCGGTCTCTCCGTCCAGCCGACTGATCAGTGACCTGATCCGTTCGATCAGTCGCGGCAGCACTTGTTCTTCATTATATATCGGCAGGACCAGCGAGTAGCGCGGCGACGCGTTCACTCCCGTCCCGACGCTTTGGATCACAGAGGCTCGCATGCGGATGAAAATGAAACGCCCGCACCAAAGTTCCATAAGGCTTAGCTAATTTAGAAAATTTTAGATATGGCGAGTCGGGGGGAAAGACAGGCGCGTTGCTGCGACCTGCTCAAAACTCAATAGTCGATATCTGCAGCCTCGTCGCGACCGCGAACCGCCTGAGGCAACCACAAAATCTTTAATCCGCGAGACCGCCGTCGCGATGTTCAACGGCATGAATGATCGCTTCATAAACGCTCCCGATCTCTTCATCGATCTCCTGAATTGGGATGCCTTCGATGGCGGCCGCCGCAGGGCCTGGTCGGCCATATCGGTCACAAGCCGGCCCGGGTCGTCGGTTGGCCCTTCCGGCATATGTTCGGAAATCCATTTGTATAGAAAGTCGGCACCGCGGGTGCTCATGGCCGTTTCTGGATAAGGACCTCTGCCGATACAAACCTAGGATGGGTAACAGACAATGTCAGGCTTTTCGAAATAGCCTCGGGCGCGAGGTGACGTCTCACCCTCTTCGGCTTGCATGCTTACCCTGTGTTCGTTGACGGGCGTTCCGCGCTTCCAGCCGATATAGAGGAGAGCAGGCGGCAGCGAAGGAAAGTGGCGAGGATCGCGGCTTTTCGCGCATTCAGCGGCACCGCGATGGAATAATCGCGGTGCCGCGCACAGCTAGCAGTTCGCGTCAGTCTGCGGATCGCACGCCTTGTTTTTTTGCTTCTGTGGCTTGGGTTTGGCCGCCTGCTCGGGCTCGGCCTGCTGCTGCTCGGCGGCCGGCTGCTTCTTGCCCTTCGGCTTCTCAGGCTTGGCCGCCTGCTCGGGCTCGGCCTGCTGCTGCTCGGCGGCGGGCTGCTTCTTGGCCTTGGGCTTCTGAGGCTTGGCCGCTTGCTCTGGCTCGGCCTGCTGCGGCTCGGCGGCGGGCTGCTTCTTGGCCTTCCGCTTCTCAGGCTTGGCCGCTTCCTCTGGCTCGGCCTGCTGCGGCTCGGCGGCCGGCTGCTTCTTGGCCTTCGGCTTCTCAGGCTTGGCCGCCTGTTCCGGCCGGGCCTGCTGCTGCTCGGCGGCGGGCTGCTTCTTGGCCTTCGGCTTCTCAGGCTTGGCCGCCTTGCCGGGCTCGGCCTGCTGCTCGGCCGCGGGCTGCTCCTGGGTTGTCGGCTTCTCAGGCTTGGCCGCCTGTTCCGGCTGGGCCTGTTCGGTCTTTGCTGCGCCTTCGGTCGGCTTCGATTTCCGGCTAGCCTGAACCTGCTTCACCTCCTCGATGTCTTTGAGCTTGGCTGGTTTGGCCTTGGGGTCGGCTTTCACCTCACCTTCAAAGACCGCGACCGTATCGTTTTCCAATTTGCCGGACTGCTCGGGTGCTTCGGTCTTGCTGACCTTGACGGCAGTCACCTTCTGGTTCGTCTCCTTTTCGATCACATCAACATCAACGACTTTGTTGATCACCACGTTGTTCTGGATCGTCACGTCGCCGGCCGGCTCGGCCGCCTCGACAATGCGCACAAACTCCGGCTCATCACGGATAACGACGACAGAAATGTCCGCAGCAAGGAATTCGCGGGTAGGGACCACAACCCAGTAAAAATCCGGCGTCGCGTCGAAGGTCACCTCGATTGAAATCAGATCCGGATCGCGGCGCGGCGGCAGCGGAGCCCAAATGATGTGCTCCCTTTCACGACGCCAACTCACCCATGCTGGCGCCCAACGAGTCCCCGGAACCCAGTACCAACCGATATCGTCGGCATAGCCCCACCGGCCGTAATGGTACGTCGCCCAACCGAATGGCTCGTCGGATACCCAGAGCCAGCCATACTGCTCGGTATAGACCCAGTGTCCAAGGGTATACGGACGCCAATCGTCACGTACATGAACCGGCACGAAAACGGTCGCACCGTGGTACGAAACCCAATCACCATAGGGAGACAAGTTTTGGTAGAATGTGCTGATCGAAACGGTGGCAGCCCTTGCCTCGGACACAAGCAACAATGGCGTAATCGGGTTTGGAATCTCGACGACCGTGAGTAGACAGGCGGCTACGCCGCTCAGCATCAGTCGAACCGCATTTTGGGCAAGGACGCGTTTCATCCCGTTTCCTCCGAAACAGATCGCCCTTCGTCTTAGAAACTCGCCGGCTGTCGGATTGTTCCACCTTGCTAGCGTCGCCCGCATTGGCTCACGCAGCGGCTTTGGCATCGCACAATGATAAGGATCAAACGTCAGAGTTGCTTCATGAGGGCACCAGGTGACCAACCGCCCTCACAATTCCGCGCCCGGAGATTGGAGATGTTCCTGCTCGCAACCACGAAACTGTTTCCGCGAAGTCAGATGAGGAGACAGCCATTTTCGGACCGCTCGATGCCGCGAAGAAACCCTGCAAGCAAGCCTATGTAGACAAAGCTTCCTGCTCCCACCAATCTGAGTAGCGTGGCAATGGCCTTGAACAAATCCCGGCGTGCACACACACACTGAGATGAGATACTATTTCAAACGAACCGCTGCGCCGGCTCGGCGGGCACAAGAGCAGCACCGTCTTGGCCGAAGCGGTCGTTGCATCGCGCCGGGCCTGACAGGCCCAGTTCTCAGTCGCTCAAAGCATAAAAGTCAGGCCATCGGCCGCCGATTTCAAGCAGTTGCGAAATATCGAGCGCCCCTCCGGAGCCGCATGAAGAAGCGGCGCGGGAACACTGCGCTACCTTCTCATGGGAACTTCCGGCTCAATCGGCCCCACTTGGGCCGGTCCACGGAACTCGATCCCATAGCCGCCCCCGAGTTCCGCCACTTTGGTTATGGAGGCTAGGCGAGCACCGCCTCCGGGCCGGCGGAGGGCGCCTTGGCGTAGACCACCCAGCACTTCTTCCGGACCGGCGACAGGTGGCGCAGGAATGCCCCCGTTCCGCGAGATGAGCAATTGCGCCGAAGAAGGCGAGCCGGCTAGCGTCGTGCAGCGCGACCAACCGGGAGAGGAACAGGCGGCGGAACAGCTTGCCGAGCACGCGCACCGAATGCGAAGCTTGGCGAAGAGTTTGACAGCGCAGATCAGCGCAAGATGTCCGACAGGCTCTCGGGCTTCTTCTCGCCAAGCGACAGATCAAGGCCCGACAGAAGTTCGACGAGATGGCTTCGCATCAGGTCGGACGCGTTTTGTGCGTCGTGCTTTTCGATGGCATCGACGAGGGCGTGATGGGCGTGGCTTTCGCAGGTGGTGTCGCGGCGGCGCCAGTAGAGCGCGATGATCAGCGACGACCGCGACAGCAGGTCTTTGACGAAGCCGGTCAGGATAGAATGGCCGGCGATTTCGGCGATGCCGATATGGAATTTTGCCGACAGCATAATGGCGTCGCTGTCGCGGCCGGCATGCAGGGCCTCGTGCTCTTTTTCGAGATGAAGCCGCAGTTGCGCGACCTCGGCCGGCTTTGCCACTTCGGCGGCAAGCGCCGCGACCTTGGGCTCGATCAGCGCCCGCGCTTCGAACACCTCGCGCGCTTCCTGCTTGGTCGGCTGGGCGACGAACGCGCCGCGGTTCGGCTCGAGCCGAGCCAAGCGGTCATGCGACAGTGCCTGCAGCGCCGCGCGTATTACCGCGCGGCTCACCGAATAGATCGAGGCGAGTTCGTCCTCGGGTAGTTTTGTGCCCGGTGCGATGCGGTGGCTGACGATGGCGTCGCGCAGGCCGGCATAGACCGGAAACCAGCGCATCGTCGGCTTGTCGCCATCCCGTGGCTTTGGCCCAAGCAGGTCCATCGTCTCATTGTCCCGGCGGCCGGATCGCATAGCGGCGCGAACACCGCGTTTCCGGCCGCACATCAAACATCCTGTGTGGGAATGTCAACAATTTTGCACGCATCAGGATGCACGGCCGGTGGGCGAAAAGGGCGCAAAGATTCCGGCGAAGGATTTTTCGAGTGGAACCTGGTAGCCGCCGCGCTTTGAGGTCGACAGGCCAAGGCCGACGAGGCTCTCGCAGAGTTTTACTGCGCAGGCGACGCCGTCGATCACGGGAAGGCTATGTTCGCGGCTGAGCGCGGCAGCGAGGTCGGCCATGCCGGCGCATCCCAGCACAATCGCTTCGGCCCGGTCGTCGCGGATGGCGCGCTCGATCTCCTCCGAAATTCGATGGCGGGCGTTGGAGCCGGGCACTTCGAGCTCCAGAACGGGAACGTCGCTGGCTCGTACCCTGGCGCAGCGGCTGGCGAGGCCGTAGCGCACCAGATTGTGCTCGATCGCCGGCACCGAACGCGACAGCGTCGTCACCACGCTGAACTTGCCGGCAATCAGGCTGGCCATGTGAAACGCCGCTTCGCCGATGCCGATCACCGGCATCTCGCCAACGCAGCGTACTGCGTCGAGGCCGGTGTCGTCGAAGCAAGCGATGACGCAGGCGCTCGACGCCGGATGTCTCTGGATCTCGCCAATCATTCCCGGGATGGCGAAGACCTCGTCGAAATAGCCTTCGATGCTCGGCGGCCCATCCTTCGGATTGGTCGCGATGATCCTGGTGCCGGCCGAAGCCGCGCCGCGTGCCGCCTCGCCGATCTTCTCGGTCATGGACGCAGTGGTGTTGGGATTGACGACGAGTATGTCCATTTGCGCCTTCATATTTCGCCGCCGAGATAGAGTTTCTTGACCCGATCGTCGGCAAGCAGCTCAGCCGAATCTCCGGCCAGCGCGATCGTTCCGGTCGTCAGTGCGTAGGCGCGCTGCGAGATGCGCAGCGCCATGCGCGAATTCTGCTCGACCAGCAGCACGCTGACCTTTTCGTCGCGGTTGATCGCGACGATCGAGCGGGCGATGTCCTGCACGAGCTTCGGCGCGACGCCGAGCGAGGGTTCGTCGAGCAAGAGCAGCTTCGGCTTGGCCATCAGCGCCCGCCCGATCACCAGCATCTGCTGTTCGCCGCCGCTCATCGTGCCCGCGGTCTGCGAATAGCGTTCCTTCAGGCGCGGAAAACGCCCGAGCACCATCTCCAGCGTCGTGGCGATGTCGGCCTTGTTGGTGCGGGTGAATGCGCCCATCATCAGATTGTCGCGCACGGTCATGTAGGAAAAGACGCGCCGGCCCTCCGGCACCATAGCGATGCCCATCCTGACCAGCTCGTCAGGCCGCGTTTGGTCGATGCGGCGGCCCTGGAAATGAATCTCGCCGCTACGGACTTTTTTCAGGCCGGTAATGGCGCGCAGGATTGACGATTTGCCCGCACCGTTCGCGCCGATCAGCGCTACCGTCTCGCCCTCGTTGACGCTCAGCGACACGCCCTTCAGCGCATAGACGTGGTCGTAGTAGAGTTCGACATTGGAGACGCTCAGCAGTTCGCTCATGGCTAAAATCCGATCGTCTCGTCTTCGGCGCCGAGATAGGCTTCGATGACCTTTTCGTTCTCTTGGATTTCTTTCGGCGTTCCCTCGGCGATTTTGACGCCGAAGTTCAGGACGACGATACGGTCGGAAATGTTCATCACCGCGGGCATGTCGTGCTCGACGAGTAGCACGGTCACGCCGCGTTTGCGTACGCCGCGCACCATTTTCACCGCACGCACGGTTTCGTCGTGGTTCATGCCGGCAAAGGGTTCGTCGAGCAGGAGCACGGTCGGATTGGTGGCGAGGCCGATGGCAATCCCCAGCGCGCGCAGATGCCCGTGCGGCAGCGTGCTCGCGATCTCATGCCGTTGCGCGCCGAGATCGAGGAAATCGATGATCTCGTCGGCGGATCGTCCGAATTCGGCCTCGTCGCGCCGCGCTGTAGTCGTGCCAAGATAGAAGCCGGCAAGGGTGGCATTGGAACGCAGGTGATGTGCGATGATGACGTTGTCGCGCACGGTCATGCCCTTGAAGATCGTCGTCTCCTGGAATGTGCGGACGACGCCGTTCCGGGCGACGATATGCGGCGCCAGGCCGGAAATCCGCTGTCCGCGAAACAGCACCTCGCCCGAGCTCGGACTGAGGAAAGAGGAAATCAGCTTGAACAGCGTCGATTTGCCGGCGCCGTTGGGACCGATCACGGAGAGGATTTCGCGTTCGCGGACGGCGAAGGAAACGTTGTTGACCGCGACCAGCCCGCCGAAGCGTTTGGTCACTGCCTTGATCTGGAGAAGCTCGGTCATGGTCCTAGCCCTGCTTCTTGCCGAACAGCCGCAGGCTGAGCAGGCCGTTGGGAAGGAACAGCATCAGCGCGATCAGCACCGACGAGAAGATCAGCAACTGGAACTCGCCGGTCTCGAACAGGAAATCCCAGCCGAAATAGAGCACGAAGGTGCCGATCATCGGCCCGAAGACGTAGCTCAGCCCGCCGAGGAAGCAGTTCAGCATGAAGTTCACCGAGTCGGTGACGGTGAAGCTGGACGGATAAATCGACTGCGAAATGGCGACAAACATTGCGCCGCCGAGACCGCCGAGGAACGAGGAGATGGCGTAGGCGATGACGCGCAGATAGGCGATGTTGACGCCGATCGAGGAGGCCAGTTCCTCGTTCTGCTGCAGCGACTGGCAGAGCTTGCCGATGCGCGAATGGACAAGGCGGTAAAGCCCGGCAAAGCACAGCACCATCAGCACCACCGAAACGAGATAGAACGCCGGGCGTGGATTGGCGAGCGATGCGAAATCGGGAAGGATGGTCAGGCCGAAGATCGAAATGCCGCCGGGGAGCGGAATGCTCACCATGCCCTTGGCGCCGTTGGTGATCGGCAGCGCCAGCGCCAGCAGCCGCGCCACTTCGGTCAACACCAGCGTGACCATCGCGAAATAAACGCCGCGGAGCCTCAGGATGGGCAGTCCGATCAGCACGCTTGCAGCGGCGCAGAACAGCCCGGCCAGCGGCAGTGTCAGCCAAAACGACACACCGTGCTGGACGACCAGGATGGCCGAAACATAGCCGCCCATAAGCGCGAAGGCACCCTGGCCGATATTGATACGGCCGATGTAGAAGGTCACCCACACGCCGGCGCTGGCGATGCTCAGCAAAGCGACCGAGGTCAGCGTGTAGTAGAGGTCGAGCCGACCGGTCGCCTCGATCAGCCAGGGCACGCCGATGAGTACGACCAGCAGGAAGACAGCGACGGCGAAGATGTTGCGTGTACGCTTCATGTCGATCATCCCCACGGTTTGCCCATGAGCCCGTTGGGGCGGATGCTGAGAAAGACCATCAGCGCGGCGAAGATGACGAGATAGGTGACGTCGCCATAGTGGCGTAGCACCGTCAGGCCGACCGATTCCATCATGCCGAGGATCAAGCCGCCGGCGATCGCTCCGCTGACGACGCCGGCTCCACCGATCATCACCATCAAGAACGCCTTGATCGAGATCGGCCCGCCAATGCCCGAATTGACGCCGGTGATGGCGACCAGCAGCCCGCCGACTATGCCGGCAAGCATGGCGCCAAGCGCAAAGCCGATCATCGAATAGCGGTCGACGTCGACGCCCATAAGCTGCGCCGCGATCCGGTCCTGCGCCAGCGCCCGCATGGCGCGTCCCGGCTTGCTATACTGCATGAAAAGCACGAAGGAGGCGATGAACAGTATGGCGAGTGCGCCGACCAGCAGCCGGTCGTAAGGCATTATGAGGCCGTCGGAGACGAAGACGCCGCTGACGATCTTCGGCACGCCGCGCTGCTTTTCACCGAACAGCAGGAGGATCACAGCGTCGAGGAAGAATGCGACTGCCGCCGCGAGAAGCATCGTACTTTCCTCCCGCACGCTTCGCCTAATCACCGTTCTGAAAAGGAATTTCTCGACCAGCGCTCCAATGACCAGCAGCGTGATCCCGGACGCGACGAGGGCGACGACGAAAGGCATGCCGAGCTGGCCATAGACGGTGTAGGTGACGAAGCCACCGAGAACGTACATCTGCCCATGGGCAAAGTTCAGCACGTTCATCAGAGCGAAGATCAGGGTCAGACCGAGCGCGATCAAGGCGTATTGCGCGCCAAGATAAAGCCCGTTGGCGATGACTTGTTCCATCAGGATGGTTCCCGGCCATTCAGAGGCTCAAGGCGAATGCACGAGCCTCTGCGGCAATCCGCTTCAGTGCAGTTGCGTCAATCGACTTGAGCGACGAAGAGCGTCTCGAACTTGCCGTCGCGGTATTCCGTGACCACCATCGGGACCGAAAGCTGGCGCTTCTGGCCAAACGACGTCATTCCGACATAGGTCAGCTTGGCATCGCCCTTCAGATAGGGATTGGGTGCCGAGAAAGTGTCGATCGTCTTCTTGAACTCTTCGACATTGTTGATCGCGGCCGGGTTCGCCTTCAGCGTCTCGATGATGTATTCGAGCGCGTAGACCTTGGTGTTGGACTCGTCATTGTATTCGCCGAACATTTTCGTATAGCGGTCGACGAACTCCTTCATCATGTCGGACGCGATTTCGGGGGTCGATGCGCCGCCGACTGAGATGAAGCCGTTGGCCAACTCGCCCGCGCCCTCTTCCAGCACCTTGGCATCCTGCGCCGTTTCGGTGGAGATCAGACCTTCGTAGCCGAGCTCGCGCGCGGCGCGGATCAGCAGCGGCGCATTGCCGGGCGCGACACCCGAAAGCACCAGCAGGTCCGGTTTTTGCAAAACGATCGGCGTCAGTACCGGGGTGAAATCGCGGGTATCGTTTTGGTAGACGTCCGTGGCAGCCACAACCTCAAGCCCGAGCGCCTTTGCCGCGGCAACACCGCCATCCCGCTGGCTCAGCGGATCGGATTCGTTGGCGGCGACAAAGGCAACTTTTTTCACGCCCCTGTTTTCCTTGAGATATTTGTAGACCGCCGGAGCTGACTGGTAGTTGGCGATCATGCCGAGCACGGCATTGGACGCCGGCGGGGTATAGAGTTCCTTCGGGAATGCGTAGGGAAAATAGATGATGCCCTTGGATTCTGCCACGGGGCGCACCGCCGCCGCGCCGTCGTCGACATTCGGACCGACGACATAGTGGATGCCCTCCTGGGCCATCTTCTCCATGCCGGCGATCGCCCGCTTCGGGTCCTTCTGATCGTCGAAGGTAACAATTTTGATGTCATAGGTCTCGTCACCAATCTTCACACCGCCGGTTTCGTTGATCCAGGCGGCGCGCGTCTGCATCGAGCGGACGTTGGATGTGCCCCACGCAGCGGCCGCGCCACTCGTGACGCCGACAAAGCCGATCTTGAGTTCCTTGTTGGCGGCGTGCACCGTGATTGTGCCGCCGGCCATGATTGCCAGCGCAGAGACGGCGCCGAGCGCGGCGAATGTGATTATTGAACGTCTATTGATCATTGTTCTTTCCCCTTTGGAGGCCGCGCATTGTTGCGACAGAACTCGACCGATACGCGACTTTTGTGAGTGAAGGCTCGAATCTATTATTTGTCAACAAAAGTTTTACAGATTGTTGACAATCTGTAAGGTCGTAGATGAAGGACGCAGTCCGCATCCGATGCGCTGCTGCAATCGATCGACCTGGCGGTTCGCAGTAACCTGCTGATTTTGCTAGCCAACTTAGCCACAATCGGTGACTCAACTATCACAAATCCTGGCCGCTGCCTGCTCTTTCCGATAGGGACACCAGTGCTGTGACGGTCGAACATTAGAACCGCTTAATAACATCTCCACTAGCACTACGCAGGCGATTTGGTCCGCAGTGAGGGGCGGATGGGGTTAGGTTGCCCACTAGCATCTACCCCACAGTTCACAAGGGCTTCCACTGGCACTGTGGCGGCGATTGGCTCTCGTGGAAATTCCCCACCCACTAGCACTGCGGCGGGCGACAAAGGCCTCCACTGCCACTGTGAAGACGAACCCATACCACCAGGATGGTGAAGGTGATTTCCTCGCCGGCCGACAACGGCCCCTAAGATTACGCAGACCTACCGACCGGCGGCTGTTCTCCCAGCGTTGCGGCTGCCCTTTCTCCTTCCAAGCGATGGAGGTGGCGCACTGGCCGGTCGGCGCCGAAACAACGAACGAAAGCCCGAATCGTTCCGAAAGACCGCTGCAATTCCCCAACACAATCGGTTTGCGAGATCTGGTCGAGGGCGAAGGCGGTTAGCACTCCGACGCGGCATGCGAGGCAGTTGTGTCAGCAGTTCCACTCCGGTCGACAGATAGCCGGAATGCACTGCGGCCGATGGATTTGCAAGACTGTTCGGCCTGGACGTCGGGGTCGGAGGGCCGACTGGATCAGGCGGTTTTGCGGGTCCGCTCGACATTCGGCACCGGCCAAATGCGGTCGCTCTGTATTAAACTTGGCCCCAAGCCGGTGTCGAGACTCGCCGCCGATCGAGTAATTCTTTGATCATGTTTGGTCGAAAAGAGGCGAGTGGGATGGTTGTGCACAAACCAACTGATCAATTGCAATCCTGATCTTCTTGGGAGCAAATCTTGGCATGGCGGCGGAAGAGCTGGACGCGCTTGTTTTCGGGATGGCGGTCGACGGCGTTCGTGCGCTTCCCGTTGGCTTCACCGAAAAAGTCGCAGAAATCGCCAGCAGAAGCCACGGCGTCCTGCTTTTCGATTTGCGCATCGATGGCGACTTGGAAATGCAACGGATCGCCGCCATCGAATATCCGAGCAATCAGACAGGCATCCTGGCGCTGGACAAGCAGGGCTCGGTGATCAGCCATTGCATGGTCAATGGGACTTTCTCCACCTTTATCGCTCCGTTGGCGGACTGGAACACTCTGCCGTTGCCCATGCAGGCCAGGACGAGTATCACCGGCCCGGCAAGCCTCTTCATCGGCGCTTTACGCAACGCCGGATATATCCCGCGCGGCAGGCCCTGACCCGAAGTTTAGTTCGACGAGCATGACGGGCCAGGGTTCATCCTCAAGATCGGGGCCCACCGTGGACGGTCGATCGCCGTGACACTCAACGACAACCTCGACTATTTCGGCCAGACCGTGAATGTCGCCGCGCGCGTCCGTCCTTGGCAGAAGTCGGACAATGGATGCCGCAAGTGCTACGACGGTGGAAAAGTCACGGCACTGCTACCCCTCTTGGCGTAAGAGATCCGGCGAGCGGAGCCAAATAGCGGCTGTACTCGCCGGGGCGCCTATTCTAGCTACCGCACGACCATTCGCTGCTGGTCACGCTTCTGTGCATAGCTGCCCTTGTCATAGGCGGCCTGTGCCTGGAGCTGTTCCTTGGTGAATGTCGTGTACAGATACTTCTTGCCATTCTTGTCGGTCATGAATTTCAAATTGTCCATGCCGACCGCCACTTCCTTCGAACCTATGCCAAGGAAGCCGCCGACATCGACGATCACCGCGTCGGGCTTCTTGTCCGGCGTCAGCACGACATCGCCGATCTGGCCGACCTTGGCATCATTGGCACCGTAGACCGTCGTGCCCTTCAGATCGTCACCTCGGATTTCCCCAATCGGCATCTGCTTGAGCGTGGACTTGTCGATTGCCCCGGTCGTTGTCTGGTCCGGTGCCGTAGTGGCCGCAGGGGCCGCGGCCGTCTTGTTGGCGGGAGCGGCGGCAGGGGCCGTGGTCACGGCTGGGGCGGTTGCAGCCGGCTGATTGGATGCCGTTGTGGCCGGTGCAGGGTCGTAGGCCTTGCGATTGAAATCCGGCTGCGCCTGCAACTCCTCCTTGGTGGTCTGCGCCACCAGCCAGCGGTTGCCGTTCTTCTCCGCCCACTGTGCCTTGTCGAAATCATAGGTGACGTTCTTGGTGCCCAGACCAAGGAAACCACCCACGCCGATGACCAGGGACTGCGCCTTGCCTTCCTTGGACAGAACGATGTCCTCGACCTTGCCGATATTCTGCGCGTCATCGCCCGTACCGTTGTAGACGGTCTCGCCGAGAATGTTGGTGGCAAGGTTGCCATCGGCCCGCTTCACCGGCTCTGCCGGGGCGGTGTTCGTGGCGGGGGCCTGCGCGGTGGTGGTCGGCGCGGACGCCGACGGAGCTTGCGTGGTCGTCAATGGTGCGGGCGGCGGGGCATAGGCGTTGCTGTCGAAGTCCGGCCGTGCCTTCAGTTCGTCCTTGGTCGTTTGGGCGACCAGCCAGCGGTCGCCGTTCTTCTCGGCCCACTGCAGCTTGTCGAAATCGAAGGCGACATTCTTCGTCCCTACACCCAGGAAGCCGCCGACGCCGATGACGACGGATTTCGCCTGGCCGTTCTTGTCGAAGACGACGTCGCTGACCTTGCCGATATTCTCGGCATTGTCACCGGTGCCGTTGTAGACGGTTTCGCCGATGATGTTGGTGACGATGCTGCCCTCGGCGCGGGGTACCGGAGCGGTGACCGCGGGCTCCTGCGCGGATGGTGGGGCGGCAGGCGTCGGGGTGCTCGTGCTCTGCGCATACGCGCCTGTCGCGATCAATGTCGCGAGGGCGGTGGTGGCTAAAAGGGTGCGAATCATGATAGTCTCTCCTGTGCCTGATTTCGTATAGGCCGCGCGGCCCTGCGGGACATCGGGCGCGGCACTTCACGATTCACAACGTTGGGACAGCGCCGTTGTTCCGGCGAAACTCAATGGTATATTAGCCATCTCTCCTTCGCTCCTGCTATGCATTCCGCTCCTCGGAAAACGCTGTTTGACTTCCGCCGTAAGGCGTTGACGTCTTGAAGCGGATCAGCTCGCCATTTCCATTGCCGGCGTAGGCGGCGCATCGATCACACCGCGAACAAGTCTGGATCTGCGAAGGTTCCTTCGCCCAACTCGCGAATCTCGAATTTTCAGTGTTATCGCGATCGGCTAATTCGGTTTGGCCATAAGACACGCCTGGAAATGGCTGCCGCCTGAAAACGTCGTTAGTCGGTTGAGCCCGAAATGATCACGCGACGCACCCATTCCAAGATTTGTTCCTGTTCGACAGTCGGACGCGAGTTGAAATCTTCGGGAAGATGCCACGCCAGACGTCTGCGTTCAGCCGGACCGATATCGTCGAGCCATATGTCCGGTCGCTGATCGTGCCCAATGCGGGAGCTTTCCTTTGAAGTACCCCTCTGGGAGGCTATACCGACGTTCAATCCGACCGAGAAGCTCGAAGCCGCGAAGTCGCGTCCCGATGTCCCGCCCTCATTTCCCAGACCGCAAGCCCGGCGGCGTTGCGCTGCCGGTCGGTTTCGTCGCTACGGCACTCATGGCGTCGGGCCAGAACGCCGGAATAGGGCGTTGCGCCCTTCGCGTCGGCGATCATCATGGCGTCCGGCCGCTGCGGCATGTTCAAGCGTGAGACGGGCATTCTTGTGGATGTTCATTCGGACCTTCCGGTGAGTGCTGCAGCTTGGTAACTCCAGTCTCCTCGGTCCGGTCCGAATGGACAACCCTCTGAAAGCTCACACCTAGGTCTCTCGACCCGCTCGGTCGATGACCTGGTCAAGGCCATGGGCATGAGCGGCATCTCCAAGAGGCAAGGCAGCCGGCTGTGCGAAGAGATCGACGGCAAGGTCAAAGCGTTCCTCGAAAGACCCATCGACGGCGACTGGTATATCTGTGGATCGACGCCGCCTACCTGAAGGTGCGCTGCGGCGGCCGCATCGTCTCGGTCACCGTCATTATCGCTGTCGGCGTCAATGCGGACGGCCGACGCGAGGTGCTGGGCATGGAGATCGGCACGTCTGAGGCCGAGCCGACCTGGACGGAGTTCCTGCGCAAGCCGACGGGCCTGCGCGGCGTCAAGCTCGTCGTCTCCGACGCCCATGGCTCTCCCGGTTGGCCAGCTCAACGCCCAAAACCTGGCGCCGGCCCTCCCAATCCACGCCGATCGCCACCAGCACTGCCTGGCTGGCGATCAGGCCCGCCTCGCGAGCCCGTGTCCAAAATGAAAATCAGGATGCCATCAATGGCTTGCGGATAGTTCACGGACGAAGTTCTCTTTCGTTCGAGATGGCCTGGTTCAATCTCCAGCATTCTCCTGCTGCCATACTGGCCGGAGCGAGTGCCGGCCGCGAGCGAGTGACCTTTGAGCCGTGGCTCAGAGCGTCTTGCTCATCATCAGGATTGGAACCGGAGCGCCGCCACGGTCATCGACGAATTTCTCGGCGGGTTGGTAGCCGCAGGCTCGATAGAGCGGCTCTCCTGCCATCGTGGCTGCCAGATCGGCACGGCGGAAGCCCTCAGCCTTAGCGGCACGTTCACAAAGTGAAAGGATAAGACGGCCGACGCCTCGCCGGACAAAGTCCGGATGCGTATACATGGCTCTGATACGTGCCGCGTCCGTGGCTGGATCAAGCAGTGCCGCGTTGCGTACCGGTAACTGATCGCCACCATACATGGTCGTGCGCCGGCTCCAGCCACCGCACCCTGCCAGGACGCCGTCGTGCTTCACGACGAAATAGGTGCCATCATCGATAAGCTGCGTGTCCAGCCCCATGATTGCGCGGCTGGATCGGATCTGGTCATCGTCGAGAAACGGTTTCTGGAGTTCGGAGATCGCTGCGTCCATGAGCGCAATCATGGAGGCGAGGTCCTCGCGTCGTGCTATCCGGTGCCGAAAGTCTTCACTAGCCATGTTCAAGCCCCCCGTGAGGCGAAACAAACGCTGATATGGCGAATTTCGTTCCGTCAGAAGACCAAATGTTCGCTGCTGCGACAGGCTTGGGACGCCTGTCGACAGCAGGCCGAAGCTATAACTAATGACAGTCATGCTGGCAGGCCCGCCATGCGATAACCTTCCTCGATGTGCCGTCGCACGTCTTCGGCCGGGAATGGCTGCGATTCCGACCAGTGCCGGATAGTGAAGTGCGGATTGCTCATCATGAACATTTTCGCCTCCCAGCGCGCTTCCTCCAAACGGCCAAGTTGCGCAAGGCTTGCTGCAAGCAGGCGCCGTGAAGTCGTGCGATAGGTTTCGGGCCTGCGCAGCGTTTGGATCGCGGATTCGTAGTCGCCCATGGCATATTGGGACTGACCCAACATCCAATAATACCAACCGGGCGGGTGAGGGTTGAGTCGCAGTGCCCTGCGGACCTGGTCTATGGCTTCGGCAGGTCGGCCCTTTTGCGTCGTCAATTCGGCCCGCATAGCCCAAGCATCGGCGTGGTTGGGATCCAGCTCGTGGGCAGCATTGAATTCGGCATCCGATTCCGCCCAGCGACTCTCATGTCCCAATATGACGCCCAATACCCATCTGTTCCCGGCGTCGTTCGGATCGAGTTCGACCGCCAGCTGCGCTTCGGCGAGCGCTCTTGCGCGGTTGGGGTCCATCGGTTCATCCCAGAACTCCCAGCCCAGCCAGAGGTTGAGTGCCAGCCAACGGTGCGCCTCCGCGTATTCCGGGTCGAGCGCGATTGCGCGGTCCAGCAGCAAAATGGCCTCTTTCGCGGTAAGCGCCGTTTGCAGACCAAGGGCCCGGGCACGCACACAGATATCATAAGCCTCCAGGTTGCTCGGTCTGCTGCGCGCCGGCGCTGTGGTCAGGCGGCCAACCAGAGCCTCGACAATCTTGCCGGTCACCTCATCCTGAACAGCGAAGATATCTTCTAGGCTGCGGTCGAATCTTTCGGCCCAAAGGTGGTCACCCGCGATCGCGTCGATCAGTTGGGCGTTGATACGCACCCGTCCAGCGGCCCGCCGTGCACTACCTTCAAGAAGATGGCGAACGCCCAATTCGCGTGCGATGCGACGCACATCAACGTGCCTGCCTTTGTATGCAAATGCCGAGTTGCTGGCGATGACGAACAACTCGCTTGTCCTCGACAGATCCGTGATCAAGTCTTCGGTGAGGCCATCGACAAATGCCTCCTGCTCCGGATCATTGCTCATGTTCGTAAAGGGGAGGACGGCAATGGACGGCTTGGCGGGGAGCTGCAGAGGCGCTTTCTCTGCGAGCCCGCCATCGTCCGACGCGGTCGACAACGAGATCCGGTAGACTGACACCGGTTCGGTGACGTTCTTGATCGCTTGCGGACCAAGTTCGTCGAAGCCGCAATCGAGCTTCCGCTTGACTTGGTCGTAGACGCTGCCGGACACAAAGACATCTCCTGCCCCGGCCATTGCCTGGAGCCGCACTGCGACAATGACGCCGTCGCCGAACAGATCGCCGTCCTCGACGACGACATCGCCCAGATTGATGCCGATATGCAGGTTGATTCTCCGGTCGGCGGTCACACCCTCGTTTGCGGCCGCCATCCGCTTCTGAAGGTCCACGGCGCATGACACGGCGTTCACGGCGCTTCCGAACTCGACCAGAACGCCATCACCCATCACTTTTACAATACGGCCTTTACGGTCGCGCACGAGCGGTTCGAGAATTTCCTTCCTCCTCCTCCTTAACGCGGCCAACGTTCCTTGCTCGTCCACGTCCAGAAGTCGACTGTAGCCCACCACGTCGGCAGCCAATATGGCGGCAAGGCGGCGTTGGGGGCGTTCTTCGGCCATTTCGCGTTGCTTTCATTGAAAGCAGAAAAGCGAATTTTATGCCGACCATTTCAAAAGTCTATCAGGTTGACTTCGAGGCTCGATCGCCAAGCAGCTACATACGGTCATCGCAGCTGTCGATTGTCCCCACTTGGGCTACGACTTGCCCTTGGGCTCGTCTTGGAGAAGGTCAGCAAGGAGTCAGTGCCGAGTGCCGTGAATGTCGGGTAGGTGTTGACCCGGCCATATCCGCGTCTGGTAGACGGAAAGCGCTAGTAAAGTGACCGAGATGGAGCGTTACTGCGGTTAGCAACCGCTGAATAATGGGGAAGGACAGCAGTGCGCTGCAAGGGGTCAGGCCTCCGTTCATTTGCTATGCGTTAAAATGTGCATATATTGTGCAATGAGAGGTCGGAGAATTGTCATGGCCCATGCACAGCTAGCACATTCCACAATGATCTCGGGCTTTGTCGACAGCCTGCAGGAACCGCGCACCCCATATATCTCGCCGAGGCGCCTGTCGCAGGCGCTGGGCGTCAAGGTAGCCAACCTGGCGCAGTTGACCGGCGTCCACCGTAACACGCTCCGCAATCCATCATCGGAGCGACTGCAGGGTCGGCTGCGTGAGATGGTGAAGGTGATTTCAGCCGCGACGGAGCTCACCGGCGACGTCAACAAGGCGATCTACTGGTATCGCAATGAACCGATCGCCGACTATGGCCATCGCACGGCGGCCGAGCTCGTCGCCGGCGGCCAGGTCGAAGCAGTCCTGGCCTTCATTCGGGATCTCGAGAATGGGGCGCGCGGGTGAAAGTCACCCGAGTCGGGCCGGACGAGATATTCCATCGCTATCTGACACCCAAATGGGCTTTCCTGCCCACAAGCGGGGCAGGAGCAGCGATCGACGGCGGGCGATTCAATCGGCCCGGCGTCGAAGCACTTAACCTGTCCCGCGCGCCTCAGACGGCGTTGGAGGAATACAAGCAGGGCGCCAGCATCACCCCGCCCGCCACCCTTGCCGCCTACAAGATCACGCTTTCCGAGGTCGCCGACCTATCGCACCGGTTCGACCCAAATGTCTGGGACAGCGCCTGGAGGAAATGGGATTATGCCTGGCGCCAGATCGCCCGACGGATGAACCCAGCGAAAGGATACGTCGCCGGCAGATGCGCTGATCTGCACCGATCCGATCCTGGCGACAACGGCAGCGCTACCTTGACCCTTGCCGTCATCGGCCATCAACGAACATTTATCTGTCGTTCTCTCGTGGTATCGACAATGTCGGCACGCCAACCAAGGCGAGGTAGCTCGGGTTGCCCGTCCTTCAATTCCTGCGCCTCTCAGCCGAGGAGTAAACGGTGCGCATCTTCTCCGTCATAGCCCACCCGCGTGCCAACAGCTTTTGCCACGCAATTTCTGCACGCGTTCGCAACGCGCTGATCGGCGACGGCCACGCAATCGAACATCACGATCTCTATATGGAAGGCTTCGATCCGTGCCTAACCGCGGAAGAGGCCTACACGGTCGGCGACACGCTGGAAGAAGCGCTTTCACGCGCCGAAGATCGCGTTTTGCTCCAGCACCGGACGCAAGTCGCGAATGCGGATGGTTTACTGATCGTCCACCCGAACTGGTGGGGGAAGCCACCTGCAATTCTGGCGGGATGGCTCGATCGCGTTCTGGTTCCTGGTGTTGCCTATCGCCTGAAAACCGCGGATGGGTTGCCCGAAGGCCTCCTCTCGATCAAGAAAGCCATTATTTTCAATACTTCCGATACCGATGCGACGAGAGAGGTGAATGACCTCGGTGATCCGCTCGGACTGATCTGGGGACGATGCGTCCTCCCATATTGCGGGGTTCTGGAACATGAACGACATGTGTTCAGGCCAGTTGTCGGCAGTTCCGAGGAGCAACGGGAGAACTGGCTCGAGGAGGCCACTGCCAAATGCCGGACCACGTTCGGGGCAAGTTGAATGTAATTAAATCGGATCCGTCCGCAATTCGGTCATAACCGTGCTCGCCGGAATTTCGGCTCCCGTCCGCCTCGGGCCTAGGCACGCGGCGCAGATCCTGATGCCGGCGACGTATCCTTTCGCTGGACTGGTCCGTCTTAGCTGTTGATGGGCGGTCATCCCAAAGTCGCCCTCCCAAACGTATTGGAACAGGACACACCATGAAATGCTGGTGGAGGCTTGGCGCAGCGAGCCGCAAAGTTTCGGGGGTCAGTATCGTGAAACGCGCCATCGTTCGTCCTTGGGACCGAAACAAAGATATCAAGAGAAGCGATGACCGCCATCATTACCGTCTTTGAGCGGTCGCCCGATGGCGGCAAGGGACTGGCGCGTGATACGCGCGTTCGCTGGGCGCTGGACGAAGTGGGCCAACCTTACGAGGTTCGCCTCGATTCGTTCAAGGCGATGAAGGAACCGGCGCATCTGGCGCTTCAACCTTTCGGGCAAATTCCGGCCTACGAAGAAGGCGATCTCCGGTTGTTCGGGACCGGGTCGATCGTGTTCCATATCGCGGAAACGCCATCCGGGCCTGTTGCCGGACGATGTAAATGCCCGGGCGCGCGCCATCACCTGGATATTCGCCGCGCTCAACACGTTGGAGCCGCCGATCCTTAGACTTGTAACCGCCAAGTTCCTTGAAGGCGACAAGCCTTGGGCGGCGCAACGCCTGCCTCTCATCCAGGATCGCATCCGCAATCGGCTTGGCAATTATCCCGACGTCTTGACAAGGCCAACGGCTCGACGGTGCGTTCAGCGCAGGCGACCCCGTGAAATGCCTAATGTTTCCGGACATCACGCCAGTCTGCCTTTTATGCGATTTTGGACCGACACACGGCGAACAGACCTTAACAGCTACGGTATACTCCCTCGTACCCGATGCTGATCCACGAGGGTCGTCCTCAATCCCAAGTGATAAGGGCGGCTTTCGGGCCTCGCCCTTTTTCCGGCTACGACTTCACGGCGGCCGGGTCGAAGCCGTCCAGCTCCTCGCCGATCTCGAAAAGGGCCTTTCTGACTGTGTCCTCAACTTCCTGTCGTTTCTTCGGCGGCATCAGGCCCAGCCCCTTCAGCATCGCCTCGCGCCAGTGCTGCCCCCTGCCCCACGCTTCCGAGAACACTGTTGCAAGGTCGTCCTTGCGCCGGGTCGCCTCCAGTGCCTCGACAAGGAGGCTGGCCTGATAGACGTCTTTTTCGCGCTTGGCGACGCCATTTGCATCTGATTGCCTGCGAGAGGCGACGATGAGCTTGTGAACTGCATATCGTTCCGGCGACGGCACGGTTACAGGCACCCCTGACCGATGCAGCATCACGGTCCGGATGGGCTCGTGGATCAGGAAATCGAGGAAACGCAAGGGCTGCGCCGAAGCTCCCCCTAGTGCTGGCATCGGACTGGCATGGTCGGTGAAGTCATCGGATCCCCGGTTCGGCGTAAGGAACTCGACCTTGTATCGCGTTGCATTCTCGAATTGCGTCGTGTGTCCGGGATCCGATCTGTGGGGGATTTCCCTGAAGGTTGGGTCAATCTCTCTCAAGATTTCCAGGATCGGCGGCAGGCTGTCTTCGACTGACGACGAGATCGAGTAGTGCTGCGCGAAATCGGCATCGCCGGTTTGCAATGAAGCGCCTGGCAACCTTACACCGAGATGTCCTGCATACGTCTGGAAGGCAACCGTACCAACGAGCACGCCTCTTAGGCGGAAGATTCCTGCTGCTCCCATGGCTTCAACGACATCGCCAGTGAACCGGTCCGGAGCAGTCAGCATTGCTTCGCGAGTCAGCGTGGAGACGAGTTTCCGTCGGCCGCGGAGGTCTTCCTTAATCTCTTGGAAGGTTTCAACGCGTTTCGCGATCTCGGGGTCGTCGGACGGGCCGACATACTTCCGCGTTTTCTTGGGTTGGGTTTCCTCAAAATACCAATAGCCCCGCCCCTTCACCGGCACCCGGACAAAATTTCCCGCCGTGGAGAAGTCGGTTTCGAACGATGCATCAAGGCAGCGCTGAACAAGTTCCGCATACATCGTGCGATAAACGAGATCGACCGTCTTCATGCGTCGGCTCCGTTATAAGAAAAATGAGTTTCTCTTATAACGGCATGAGCTCAAGCGATGCAAGCGACGTTATAAGAAAATTGCCGAAATCTTATAACGCTGCCTTCCGCGTTGACGGTCGCCCAGCGAGCCCGCGGACGTGAAAACCACGGTCGCCGCGATCGCCGACGTTCGGGGGGTCCCCGGTGGATGCCGTCATGACGATCGAACCTTCGCTCTCTACTGGGGTATAGAAAGATTGTAATCTTCGTGCTACATATTCGCTCGATCTGTAGTGCGAAGGTGTCAAATGCCCACTCCACACAACCCTCCTGCTGCAGTGCGGCGCGCGCTGCGCAAACTTGGGGCGGACATCCATGATGCCCGTCGACGCCGACGGCTGCCGATGGCGGTCGTAGCCGAGCGCGCCTTCACGTCTCGCTCGACACTGCAAAGAGTCGAAGCTGGCGACCCCAACGTCAGCGTCGGCATTTATGCCGGCGTCCTGCAGGCGCTCGGCCTGCTCGACGGCCTGAGCCAGGTCGCCGACATCAGCAACGACAGCGTCGGTCAGGCGCTCGCCAGTGCCGACCTGCCTAAGCATGTCCACCTCAGGCGGCCAACCGGATCGTCCCGCGATGACTGACTTCGAGGTCCATGTCGATTTGGACGGCCGCACACGCCCGGTCGGACTGGCGAGGAGCAATCGCGTCCGGGGCATCGAGACCATCCTCTTCGAGTATGACGGCGCATGGCTTGAGGACCCGGACCGCTTCTCCCTGGAGCCAGCCCTTGCTCTGACCCGTGGCGCCTTCGCCCCTCCTGCCGGTCTTGCGACATTCGGCTCCATCGGTGACTCAGCGCCTGACACCTGGGGCCGGCGCCTCATGCAGCGCGCCGAACGCCGTCTCGCCGATCGGGAAGGCCGCGCGGTTCGCACGCTTGTAGAAAGCGACTACCTCCTTGGAGTGGCCGATGAGACCCGGCTTGGCGCACTCCGATTCCGCTGGGTCGGCGAAGAGATTTTCCAAGCGCCGATCCGTGCCGGCGTTCCTGCCCTGATCGAGCTTGGCCGATTGCTCCAGATCGCCGAACGGGTTCTCCGGGACGAAGAAACGGATGAAGACCTGCAGCTCATCTTTGCCCCAGGCTCCTCCCTTGGCGGTGCCCGCCCGAAGGCGTCGGTCATCGACCAACATGGTCACCTCTCCATCGCGAAATTCCCGAAGGAGACCGACGACTACAGCATGGAGACCTGGGAAGAGATCGCGCTGCGGCTGGCCGGACAGGCAGGTATCGCCACCCCTCAGCACGAGCTGATCGACGTCGCCGGCAAGGCGGTCATGCTGTCGCGACGCTTCGATCGTGACGGGGCGATCCGCACCCCGTTCCTGTCGGCGATGGCGATGACGGGCGCCTGGGACGGCGAGCGCGGCAGCTATCCGGAGATCGTCGATGCTCTCGCTCAACACGGCGCTCAGGGAAAGACGGACGCCCATGCCTTATATCGGCGTGTCGTCTTCAACGTGCTGATCTCCAATGTCGACGACCACCTCCGTAATCACGGTTTCCTGTGGCTTGGAAAGGCGGGTTGGTCTCTCTCGCCGGCATACGACCTCAATCCCGTTCCGACTGATCTCAAGGCCCGGGTACTGACGACGAACATCGATCTCGATGAGGGCACCTGTTCGCTCGATCTGCTGGAAGCCGCGTCGGAGTTTTTCGCGCTCACACTGCCGCAAGCCCGCGCAATAATCAAAGAAGTCGCGACCGTGACCGCAACCTGGCGCGATACCGCCAAGGAGGTCGGCGCCCGCCCAGCCGAGATCAACCGCATGGCCAGCGCCTTCGAACACGACGATCTCAAACGGGCGCTGACGCTATAACGAGGACATTCCTGCACAGCTTCGAACCAGCCAGCGCCAGTCCGATCACCGGCGCCACCGTCGAGGGTGCATGGAACAGACGATGAGTCCGCGGACGAAATCCCGATTTGAGAAAGCCGTGCAGCATCAATGGCATGATGGTGTATGATTTTGGATTTGCCGAGGAGCAAGTTCGGGCGATCCTACATGATCCCCCACGCCCGGTAGCGCCCCCGGCCCGTCACCTCCCGGATGCCGAGTTCGGCGACCAGGTCGAGCGGGCGCGCTGGCTGATTTTCAGCTCGGCCGCGATCAGTCCGGCCGAGGCCACCTCGGCGAAAGTTGGAGGATAGTGTCGCTTTACAGTAATTATGAGAATCGCTTTTCAATCAATTCAGTTGGTCAGCTGTGCACTTAATTTGAGAACGTGCACTTGAGTTGATAATCATGCCGGCCGTCGGCATTTGATTTGACCAGCGTCTGCAGCGTAACGGGATCGAATTTCCAGAAGACAGTGTATAAAGGTCAAAGGATTAATGATCTTTCCGCTGATGCGATTGCAGTTAACTTGAGAATCTGGCGTCCAATATTCTCACGATTAAATGCCAATCCTGAACCAAACCGGCGCATTCTTACAATTAAGTGCCAAGCGACACGAGTTTTCAGCAGCCCATTTCAGCAGCTGATTAATGTGTGAGTTGGGAAGCTGCTGATATCAATTCCGCGGGATTCGGCGCCCGGCATACATTTTGACCTCCCTCTTCGGCTTCTGTGAAGCTCCAGCGCACAACGCCTTCCCGATCGAGCAGGAACTCGCCGATAAGCGGCATGTGACCGGCGATCATAATCTGCTGGTCGGCCTCCGTAATTTCATACCCGTCCTTTTTTTCGAGAAAGTCGCCCGCCGCAGCCGGGTTCATCGGTTCGGGCAACTCCCCCGGCAGATCGATCCGCAGTGTCGTGACCAGGTCCATTCCGACTTTGTGCGGCCATTCGGTTTCATTCTCCGTCAACTCGACGATGGGTAAACCGAAGGCGCGATGCGAAGTCCCCTCCGGATCGGATGCGCTAAGAAGATTGGGTAGCGGATGGTAACGGAAGTAAAGCCGCGCACGTTCGACCGGCGTCTTGACCACTGCGAGACATTCGACGCCCTTCTCCTTCAGGGCCGGGTTGAGCTGCGCCATCGCCGCGACATGGCGCCGGCAGAACGGACAGTGCAGGCCTCGAAACAATCCGATCAGTAACGGGCTACGGCCTCGAAAATCATCGAGCGCGATCTTGCCTTCGCGCGAGATCGCGTCGAGCATAATATTCGGTGCCCGGTCGCCCGGCTGCAGCGGGCGGTCGACATTACTCGTGGACATGGACAACCTCCTCGCCCGGATCAGTCAAGAAGAGGCAACACGCCCAGCGCTTCGGTGTTGAGTCCGTGCTGGGGGCGCAAACCTTCCTGCGCCGGGCAAAATGGCGTTCGGCCTCTGCCATAACGCCGAGGTCGAAATTACGCGCGTTGCAAGCCCATCATAACACGAAAAAAGCATCTGCGTGTCGCCCGTGTGACGGTGCTCGAACCCCGCCAGTATTTCACGCATGCGACGGCACCGTAAAGTTATCGCTTGCAGGGTAAAGTGGTGGCGTCCTCATCCAAGTTTCATGCCAGCAGTGACGTGAGTGATTTCGCGCCAAGTTTCCGTGGCAGCGAAGCGCAGTTCACGATGGTCGGCGGATCGTTCTCGTCGTCGTATCGGCTGGTGCGAGTTCTCCGCTCGGTTGTTCAATCCCTTGTGCCGGCGATGTTCGACCTGCGGCATGATCTCTCGACCAGCCACAGCGGATCATGAAGCGCTTCAAGTCATCCGGCCAACTTAAGCGGTTCGTTTCCATCCACGATCCGTTTGCCACCTGTTTCACTTTCCCCGCCACGCTCTTTCACGTAAGAGCCGAGCTTGTCGGTGATCATCACGCGCGGTGCATGACTCTGCTTTTTCAGCAGTTTGCGCATCAGCCGCTTTGCAGCCTTGGCATTTGTGCTGGGGATCGTTCACAGCGGGATTCTGGTTAAGCGTCTGCGTGCTCTGGTGCTCGGAGCGCTTGTTGTTATGGCCGCCGTGCGCTTTGTGCCGCTCGGCGCGGTCCTATTCTACATCGGGAGCGCAGACGATGCTGGCGCTGTGGCCGCTGGCCTACGAGATGTGGCGACAATCAGGAGAGCGGCGCGCTGAGCAAACGCCAACCGTGGCAGGCTGATCACACCGTGAGGTGCGAGCTTGATCGGCGGGAGCGAAATCAAACTTTGATACCCCGGAGACACTCTTTACGCCGCTCTCGGCGCTATTTGGGTTACCGTTACGAAACGCGTGATGCCGCCCTATGCCGCCCTTGGTCAGCCGCCTTCGCCTCATCGATGCGGTGAACTTGAGCCGGAAATACGCTGTGGATGCTTCCGGACGTCGCACAAATGGGGAGCAGCCAATCCCGTGAGCTAAAACCGCGCCTATGCGGCCCGACGTGCCCCGCAGTGCTGTCAGCCGCCCGTCCGCGCGGCTTCATCGACCGAAGGAAATTCCCCACCCAGCCAAGCACTCGGTAGTGCACTCGATGTTGGCCCAGCGGATGATCCTGTCACGGTCGCGTTGACCTGAGATCGGGTAATTTCGAGCGCGTTCATGAATTCGGGGGTCGCAGTCGGCTGTCGGAACGCAGTGGTGAGTTCGGGTCAGGGCGAGGAATATCGCTCAGGTGTGGTAGCTCTAACTGCTCTGATTGAGTGCGCCAGGAGCTTACTCACAGCCGCTAGACGCCACACCATCTGACCAATGGCGACCCCCCGAATTCTAACCTAGAGACTGCCTGGTCAGCCAAGCCGATCGGGCACCTGCAGCCCCATCAGTTGTGTTGCATCCGCGGTCCATTTCAGCGTCAGTTCTCTCGCCGGCAACTGTTTGCCAAGCGCGGCCGACTGTCCGGCCCACAGCGGCGAGAAATCCCCTGACCCCGATGCCTCGGCCTTGGTCCTGAGGGGCATCACGGCGGAGGTTGCGAGCGGGAAGTCCGGGATGCTGGCGCCCATCGGTCCCATTTCACGCATGAAGCGGTTGACGATAGCCCGTGCCGGACGCCCGGTGAACACGTTGGTAAGTGTCGTCCCGTCATCGTGCGCATATGCCAGCGCGCTTTTATGGACCGCGCTGGCCAGAGATTCTGGACAGCGCAGGTAGGCGGTGCCGATCTGCACTGCCGACGCGCCGAGCATGAAGGCGGCGGCGATGCCGCGCCCGTCGGCAATGCCGCCCGCCGCGATCACCGGCACTGCGACTGCATCGGCGATCTGCGGCACCAGCGCGAATGTGCCAGGCTGACTCAAAATATCCGAGCCAAGAAAGACCCCGCGATGGCCTCCTGCCTCCGCGCCTTGCGCGATGATTGCGTCGCAGCCGCGCACTTCGAGCCATCGCGCCTCTTCGACGGTCGTCGCCGAGGCAATCAGTTTCGCGCCGGTGGCCTTCACCCGCTCCAACAGGTGCAGTTCCGGCAGGCCGAAGTGGAAGCTAACCACTTTCGGTGAAAGTTCCTCGACGATGGCGCATCCCGATTCGTTGAAGGTAATAGGGGCTGGACCGGAGGGAATCGCATCGGCGTCGATGCCGAACTCGCTGTAATAAGGCGCGAGGCGCTTGCGCCAGGCCGCTTCGCTATCCGCATGGACAACCGGCTGCACGTGGCACATGAAGTTGAGGTTTAGCGGCCGGCTGGTGCGTTGCCGGACGATACCGAAGTCAGCGCGTATCTTGTCGTCGGCCAGCATGGCGCATGGCAGCGAGCCGAGCCCGCCCGCTTCGCAGACCGCGATCGCCAGTTCAGGCCCGGACGAACCCGCCATCGGCGCCTGCAGGATCGGCAGCTCGATGCCGAAAAGATCAAGGATGCGTCGGTTTGGCCACATAGCAATGTCCCCGTCCACCAGTATGACGGTTTTTTGGACACGAGATCAGGCTACCATATCCGTTGCCCAACTTCCATGCGTTGAGATAGCCAAGTGCCAGCGCAGCGTTTGCAGAAGCGCTCGTTCGGCGCGAACGCTTGCTATCCATCACCGTTCCGGACGTTCACGAACGGATCTGTAGCGTCTGGATCGGTCACGGAGCGCCGCTCCGCGACGGCTTACAATTCGACCTGTTCGGAAATAGCCAATGCGTCGTCCACTTCAATGCCAAGATAGCGGACGGTGCTGTCAAGCTTATTGTGCCCGAGGAGCAGCTGCGCGGCGGCTGTTGCCTGTCTTCTTGTAAATCAGCTCTTCATCGCTGCGCCCGCAGGTAGGGAGCCGATTTCGAGTGTCGGCAACAATTAGGGCCGTGAGATGACGTCGCAGCCGCGGTAATCAGAACATGCGATAAGGACTTGTACGTTTCGAGCCTGATAGCGTTCTCTTCCATAAGTGATACCCCACACCACGGCGGTAGAGTTCCCGACCCAAAGCCGGAGCTCAAAAAGCTGCTCGCACAGCTTATTAGTACTAGGGACAAGCTGGGCTGCCAAGGACCTGATGGCGGAGCAGTTGCGCGCGGGGAAACCTTTGATACGTGATGCTGTATGAGGTCGCGCTCGACGACGGGACGGTCGTTGCGATCGTCACCTTCGCCGCTGCTGCCGACTATGGCTAGATTTTGCCGAGCAGCCGCTCGTATTCATGTTCCGGCTCGCTATAGGTGCCGTCTGCAATCTGAAAGAGGCCATCACGATCCCGGATAAGAATTTCACCACGGTTCGCTCTGATCAGCCCCTTGCCTTCAAGTTCCTGGATGGCGACGGTCACGCCGGGGCGCCGCACGCCGAGCATGACGGAAATGAACTCGTGGGTGATAGCAAATCTGTGATCCCTCACCCGGTCCTGGCACATCAGCAGCCAGCGCGCTAACCGTTCGTCCAATTTCGACCGGGCATTCACCAGGGCGGTGTAGCTGGTCTGAATAAAGAGCGTTTGGACGTAGAGAAGCAGCAGGGCTTTAAGGGTCCCGCTTTCGGACATGGCTGCCGACAACGCTGACGCAGGCACCTGGAAGCCCTCCCCGACAATCTGCATGTAGGTGTCATGTGCGGCTAGATCGCCGCCAAGCACCACCAGTGCGCCGGTCATGCCTTCCAGACCTATCAGGCCGACTTCCGTATCGCGGCCTTTCGGAATCTTAGCAACGACGGAGGCGATGCCGCTTTCCAGGAAATAGACGTATTCGATCGGGAACTTGGCGGTTTCAAGGGGAGTGCGCAACGGCAGATCCACCCGTTTCAGATGTGGCTCGAGTAGGTCGAGGTCTGCGCGAGAAAGTCGCTTCAACAGGGCATTGCGATAGGTGATGTTTGGCTGGTTAGACATGACTCCACCCTTCATAGGGCAAGAGCTCAGTGATCTCCCAGCCGTTCGCGCCCGTGAAAACGTGCGAACGATAGGTCACATATAGGTTCTGCGGGCAACAACGCCTAATCACGTTAGGCATTTACGGACGGGCACCCGGCTTCTCCGCCGCGCGTGAAAAGGGGAATTCCAAGACCAGGACGTCGCGCTCATCGAAGATTTCGAACGAATTGCCGGTGAGGAGCGGCTTCCCGGCCAACAGTCCTTCGGCCAGGATTTCCTTGGCGGACGCCATGGCATCGTCTTCTACCACTTGCAAATTTGCGCACTCCTGCCCCTCTGGATCCTTGAGGAGCTGGCCGTCCCGGGTCCGAATGTGAAAGAAGAATCTCGGCATGGCTGCTCCGCGTTGCTCGACTTTTAAATGCGGCACGCATGTTGAATAGCGTCGGAAACGTACCAAACGTGGATATCCACGCGGCCGCGTGAACCCCTCAATAGCTTACTCAGCCAGGGCTCTCCGTTGAGATCGATCTGTCAAACCGTACGCCTAGACCATGTGCGATGGCGCTGGCTGCGATCAGGTCATCAAAGGCTTTTCCGGAAATCGGGCAGTTCGGGAGTACCTCCCGAATTGCAGATTCTGCCGTCGAGGTAGAAATGACGTCATGTCGCCTTTTTCTGGTTTCGACATATTGCTCGACCAGCATTTTCAGGCGTCTTGTTGCAATTTCATCTGCAAACATCGGGTTTCTCCTGCCGGCCGAGGCCGCATTCGTTCGCGGCGGCATACATCGATTGGTGAACCCGCCGCACGAGCGTTAACTCGATTGCCCAAAGCTGCTGTAGGGTAATTTGTTCCGGATAGCCGAGGCTTGGTAATTCCCAGACAATTGAGTGATTGGCGGCTCTCTGGCGCGGTGGCCCGAATGTCAGCTTTCGAACTCGGTCTGGAGCGGTGGCTAGAGCCGTTCGTCTCGGCTTTGAGGCACAAGACACGCCATCACAACTGATCCGAATTCGACCAACTCTACGACGACAAATTCGACCACTGGAAAACCGAACGGCGCGAGCGACCGTTGCAAGGACTCGGCCGGCAATGACCTAGACAACAACACTGCAAGCGGTGCGGTCACATCGAACACGCAGCACTGCAATAAGTGACCGAGCGCATTCGACAAACCGGGTAAGCCTCGACGGCCCGCCTTTTGGATGTGGCTGGCCGTCACCATCATTTGGTATTGTTGTAGTTGTCAGTCCACCAGCGCGGAGTGGTACTCCTACCAAGCACTTTCGAAACCGGTAGATCGCGCTGCACAAAATGAGCACTGCGAAGACGAGCATGTTGTGTAGCAATTCCCCACTTCGTTTCCCCGAGAGCGTCAGCCCCGCCTCGCAACACATCGCAAGTTGATTGGCTCATCGACAGTCTGTCTCCAAACACGGTCTCGTCCAATAAGACCGGCGACAAGCAGAAGTTTCCGTCCCACGCCAGGCGCCCAAGGTACCTGGCGCCAGTTGGCCAAATGATGTGACTACACGACTGCAGGTGGTCCAGCCACCGCAGTGCTTCGCTCTGCTGAGCGCATCTTAGGGCGGCTATTTCCCCGGAAGCCCTGCCCTTGTCTCGGGAAAAATTGCGGCAGTGTTTGTGCTGCTTGAGAATCGGCAGGAATGTGCAGGAAGCAGAAGGTCCCCGTTTTGAGCGCTGATTCCTTTCCACGCCACACCTGCCGCGATCAAGGCGCGCTGGAAAAGTTAGGAGCGGCGGGTTCATCCGGCCAAGAGTCTGTACGGGCCGAGGTTGCAAAAAGGAAAAGTTTGTCATATTGAGCGCGCGGGCCGATTGAGGGTGGCCGCCAAATCACAAAGGTCGCCCATGTCCGACGACTTCTCGCGCATCATCGCTTTCCTTGCCGTTGTGCTGGCCCTGCTGTGCGCTGGGATTCAGTTCCAATGCGGCCACATTGAATCAACCCTGTATTTTATGATCGGCGCCATTCTGCTGACAGCGTTCACCCACCTGAACGTGCGCAACGGGTTGATTTAGGCTCTCAAGCGCCACTTGGATTAATGATTTCGAGTCGAAGCAAAATCGTCCGGCCAGTTGGGTGGAGCGATGCAATCATCGAACTGCCAGTTGTCCTGTGGGGATGTTCTGGTCGACGTGTGTGCCTTTGAGCGCCTGCCGCGCCGCAATGTCCGCTCAACCCCAGACGGATGGCGCTGTGTCCCTCTCAACGGACAGCTCTAATTACTCCAGTGACCCTGCCCGCGCGGTCGAGGCGGCAACCGATTGCCTAACGTCGATCCCACTCTGTCCTGCGTAGCTGTTCGCATCTCGATCTTCGCCGTGCAGTATACCCCGCTTCGATGCAAGGGCCCTGCGCTCGATGCGTGTAAACGCACAGGGCCGAATGGCGCCGCAGCCGATGGTATCGCCGCGCGGCAGGCTCGCACGACTGCGGCTGGCGGACCGCCTTCGCTTTCAGGGGTCCCGGAGATCCAAAGCGATGTCCCTTGTGGGGTCATTATCCCGGCTTCGGATGGCCCAAGGACCGGTGGTACCACGATCGCATGCTCGGGAGTATTGGCAGGAACGGCTGTCCCAACTGGTGGCGGAATACCGGGAGCACTCACTGCGCCTTCGTTTTGGGCGGGTGGATCGTCGCCCATGCGACACCCCCCAAACTGCCTTCGCCTTTGCTCCCACCCGTTCCGCTGGTACGAACGGCGTGGAGTGGTCCATTACGTGCGCTGGCCGGTCGCGCCATTGCGCTCGCGCTCGCGGCGCTTTGCCAACAGCTCCTGTGTTTTGCGCAGCAGCCATCCGCTGACGCTGGCACTCGGTTTGCTCTGCTTGCCGCACGGCCTTCGGTGCGAGCCCACCGTCAGCTTCTCCGATAGCCTCTGCTGGGCTTCGGGGACGAGTGGCTGGAACGAATCGTCCTTGGCCGCGTTGAGGGCGGTCGAGTTGAGGCCTTGGGATGAATGAAGTACCGCGGGCGAATGTAATCGCCTACAAGAACCCGGAAACCTCCCGTGAGGATGGTCGCGAATTCGACTACCAGGATTTCTTCGAGAATGGTGCCGCTGCGCTTCATCTGTTGAGCGCAGATGGTGTCATTCTGCGTGCCAACAAAGCTGAGCTCGACCTTCTCGGTTATTCCGCAGAAGCCTATGTCGGTCGCCACATTGCCGACTTCTATCCCGACCGGGAGGTGATCGACGATATCTTGGGGCGCCTCAACCGTGGCGAGAAGATCGCGAGATACCCGGCGCGACTTAGGGCCTGCGATGGCTCAATCAAACATGTCGAAATCACGTCGAGCGGCCATTTCCGGGATGGCAAGCTGATCAACATCCGATGTTTCACCATGGATGTGACCGACCTCGAGCGGACGCGGGCAGAGCTCAGGCGGCAAGACAGCACCTATCACCAGATCCTCGATAACCTCCCCGTCGCCATCTACACGACGGACCAGGACGGGACGATCACCTATTACAACCGCGCCGCCGCTGAGCTTGCAGGTAGAGAGCCCGAGATCGGCAAGGACAAATGGTGCGTGACATTCAAGCTCTTCACTCCTGACGGCAAGGAATTGCCACATGACGAGTGCCCAATGGCGATCACGCTCAGAGAAAACCGCGCTGTGCGCAATGAGCACGCCATAGCGCAGCGTCCGGACGGGTCCTTCTTCCCGTTCCAGCCTTATCCCACTCCGATCCGGGACGAGAACGGCAATTTGATCGGTGCCGTTAACATGCTGTTTGACCTGACCGAACGCCAGGTTTCGGAGGAAGCCAGGCACCATTTGTCCGCCATCGTGGAATCCTCGTTCGATGCAATCGTCAGCAAAGATCTGAATGCCATCATCAAGAGTTGGAATCGGGGCGCCGAACGGCTGTTCGGGTACACCGCCGAGGAGGCCATAGGTCGGTCGGTGACCATGCTGATCCCGGATGACAATCAGGACGAAGAGCCGCGTATCCTGGAACGCATCCGCCGTGGCGAACGGGTCGAGACCTACGAAACGATCCGCCAGCGCAAAGATGGCACTCTGGTTCCGGTCTCGCTAACGGTATCGCCCGTGCGCAATGCTGCCGGGCACATCATCGGCGCATCGAAGATCGCACGCGACATCTCATCGGCGCGGGAAAACGAGCATCGTATCCGGTTGCTGATGCGGGAGGTCAACCACAGGGTCAAGAACCAGTATTCTGTCATCCTTTCAATGATCCGGGAAACCAACAAGCGCGCCGAAAATCCCTCGGCCTTCGAACGGCAGGTTCGCGAGCGGATCATGGCTCTTTCACTCTCGCATGACTTGCTCGTGTTGGGCGATTGGAGAGGCGTCACCCTTTTCGAACTGTTGCTGTCGCAAACCAAACCGTTCGGCAATGAGGGGCGCATTTCCATGTCCGGACCGTCCATTGTCCTCAGCCCCAACGCGGTCCAGTATCTCGGAATTGCCTTTCACGAACTCGCGACCAACTCAGCCAAATACGGGGTGCTGTCAGGAGATGAAGGCAACATTTCCGTCACGTGGGATATCACGGGTTCCAGAGCAGAGAGGTTCTTTCATCTCACTTGGGCCGAAACAGACGGGCCGCAGGTGCAGACCGTCGGAGAAGGCGGCTTTGGAACAGTGGTGCTGAAGCGAGTTGCGCCCCAGGCAGTTGGGGGCAAGGGGACTCTTGAGAACGCCTCGCATGGGATCACCTGGACGCTGGAAGCGCCGTTGGCCGCCGTGGAGGCATCCGTTCTCAAATGAGCGTTGACGTCGCGGGTTTCGGCACCTCGGCACTGGCGAGGAGCGGACCTTGGCGGTGGGGAAACCCTTCGGCGTCCTCGCCGGCTCGGCCTGCCGTCGGCGAACCGGCCGAGTTCCACCTCCGACACTCCGCCGGCGGCGACCAGCATGGCAAACACCGATCCTGGTAATTCGTCCCGCGGGAACGCCCGGCTTCTCCATCTTCGTATCCGGCGAAAGGCCGGCTGGATTGCCGATGTGTGCGAGCCATAACCGGGCGACAAGGCCAGCGCGAATGCCACTGCAGCACGCATACTCTCCTCATCCCGCGATCACGCGGGTTGGAGGGATCACCTGTCATGGCTCGACTTTGCGGAACGCAGGGCGTCCAGCGCCGAGCGAACAGCCCCGAGCTCTGGAGCGGCGGACTGAGATCGCCTGAAGATCAAGCGGCCGTTCCGAAAGCCGAACCCTTCGGCCGCTTTGATGCCGCGCCACTGCGATGCCGTCGATTTTGTACGAAAGCTCATTGCGATCGATTCCGGCCCGACATCAACCTTGCTGACGCCCATTTCCGCCGCTGCTATTCGTAACGCGGTCAGTTTCAGCAAAGTTGCCACTTCACCAGGCATGGTCCCGAAGCGGTCTTCGAGCTCATCGGCGAATGCGCTGATGTCTGCCTCCGAGCTCATCCGGCACAACCTCGTGTAAAGGCTGAGACGAACCGCGGGCTCGGGCACATAGCTCTCGGAAAATGCAGCCGTGACCTGCACATTGAATTCGGCAAGTTGCTTGTCGGGGTTGGGCGCACCAGCAGCACGCGAGACTGCTCGCTCCAGGAGGTGGAGATACAGGCCTGCGCCAATCAGCTTCATGTGGCCCGCCTGCTCCTCACCGAAAATGTCCCCGGCACCGCGGAGGTCAAGGTCCCTTTGGCTGATGGACAAACCGGAACCTAGCCGGTCCAACGCAAGCATCGTCGAGAGTCGGGCCCTCGTCTCGTCGGCCAGGACGGCATCGGGCTCCGTCAGAAGAAATGCAACGCCCTGAACCCGCCCTCTTCCCACACGACCGCGCAGCTGGTGCAGTTGAGCAAGACCGAACCGATCCGCACGCCAGATCACGATGGTGTTCGCCCGAGGCACATCGAGACCGCTTTCGACAATGTCGGTGCTGAGCAACACGTCGCCATCACCGTCGGCGAAACGCACGACGATTTCGTCCAGCACGCGCACCTTCATTTTGCCATGTGCCGTCTTGACCGTGAGTTCAGGGACCAAACTGTCAAGCAGATGAGCGATCGGTTCGATGTCCTCGATCCGCGGAACGACGAAGAAGCTTTGCCCGCTGCGGCGGTACTCGCGCAAAAGGGCAGCCCGCGCCGATCCCGCATCGAAAGGCGCCAGCATCGTGCGAACGGGGCGCCTCCTGGCGGGCGGCGTGTTCAGCACGCTGACTTCCTGTATGCCGGCCATAGCGGATTGGAGCGTGCGAGGTATGGGCGTAGCACTCATGCTCAATGTGTGAAGGCGAGGCGCCAGGTTTCGCAAGGCCTGCTTCAACTTGACGCCGAAACGATGCTCCTCATCGATCACAAGCAGTCCAAGATCTGCGAAGGTGACGCCCTTGGCGGCAACGGCGTGCGTGGCCACGACCACAGCGATGCGGCCGTCGCGCAGACCTTCTTTCACCTTTCTTGCTTCTGAAGCTCCCACCACTCGCGAAAGATGGGCTACCTGGAGACCCGTTCCCGCGAAGCGGCGGCTGAACGTCTCGTAGTGTTGGCGTGCCAGCACCGTGGTCGGGGTTACGACGGCAACCTGCTTGCCCGACAACGCGACGGCTGCGCATGCACGTAGCGCTATCTCTGTCTTGCCAAATCCGACGTCGCCGCAGATCAGCCGGTTCATCGTTCTGCCTGACGACAGATCGTCGAGCACCGCGCGGATGGCTTCGGCCTGGTCGGGGGTCTCGGCATAGGGAAATCGCGCCGCAAAACGAGCAAGGTCGGCACGCGGCGGCCTGATAATCTCGGCCGGCTCATTCGACCTGGCGTTCGACAGGGCAACTAGGCGCCTGCCAAGTCTGCCGATCTCGAGGAGCGCAGCCCGGTGCCGTTTCGACCAGCCATCGCCGTCGAGCCGGTCGAGCGGTACTGCACCCGGATCTGAACCGTAGCGCCATATGCGGCAGAAGTCACTGACCGGGACTAGCAGGGACGCGCCGTCGCGGTATTCCAGCCTGACAATGTCTTGTCGCTGGCCGGCCAAATCGACCTGCTCGACCGCAGCAAGCACGCCGAGACCGTGTTCTTCATGTACAACGACATCGCCAATTCGCAGCTCGGGGTCGAGCACACTCTGAGGCGAGTTGCCTTGCGCTCTCAAGACCGGCCCGAATATGTCCGCCGCCGCAATCACGGCAAGGCGCGACTTCGGGTCGGCGAATCCCTCCTCGATGTTGAATTCGGCCTTGAGAAGGGAGCCTCCGGCAGCCGAACGGATTTGCGCCCAGTCGGCGACTTTTTCCATCCGTGTGCCAAGCTTTCGCACGAGCAGCTTGTCTGCCCGTTGCAGCTCCGACGCGCGTCCTGTGACCACCACGCTGACGCCCGAGCTCGTTTGAGTCTTCACATATTCAGTGAATTCATGCCCTGACCGCGACGCCTGGAAAAATTTGGGAGTTCGAGCCGTAGCAGCCGAAAGCCTCAAACACTGCCGATTTCGAACCGCCTCCTTCCAATCGTCACGCGAGAGATAGAATTGGTCCGGCAAGGGTTTCGCCGATCCAGCGATCTCCCGCCGGGCACGGCTCGCGTCCTCCACCAGATCCAGAATGCGGGCCAGTGGAGAGCCCTCAAGGCCTGCCAGGAAGGAGATCGAAGCACCCCACGCGACATCGAACAGTGATGGCAGGCTGCCATAAAGGGAGACGAGGCGCTCCTCCATCGAGGTCGTGCGCATCGCAGCTACCTCAGGGTGATTGCCGGCCTGAAAGATGAGCTCGGATGCCGGCCCGAGCAGGACCAGGTCATGAGATCGCTCGCTCCTTTGGCTGATCGGGTCATAGGTCTTGAGCTCAGAGATGGAGGTCTGGGCATCCAGAACGATGCGAACCGGGCTGACATCGCCGGCGGGAAAAACATCGATGAGGTCGCCCCGCAGGGCGATTTCGCCCGGTTCGTCTACCCGATCGTCGACCACGTATCCAATTCGCTCTGCCGTGGTTTTGAAGAGCTCTCTGTCAAGCGTTTGTCCCACCTGCAAAGTGGTGAAGGCTCGGGCAATGGCTAAAGGCGGCGGCACCCGCTGGAGGGCGGATTCGATCGACGTGACGGTAATGCGCCGGAGCTTGGAGGCTTGCGTGATCGCGTGCAGGACGCGGAGCCGCCTTCCCATGTTGTCGCGTGTTGGCCAAACCTTGTCATAGGGCAGGCAATCCCAAGACGGTAGCAAGAGAATTTCTGCTTGAGGCAGGAACTGCCGCAGGGCCTGCGCAACATCCTCGGCCTCGCGGTTCGAACCGGCTATATGGAGCAAGTCTTCGATCCCCTTGTTTTCAAGAACGCTGACTAGGGCTGCCGCAACCGCAGCTGCCGGCGGAGAGCCGTCATCTTCTCCCTCCGCCACGCGGTCGTTGGATGGGCAAGTTTGCCCAGCAGCTTCTCTCTTGGGGATGGGTCTGTTCATTGGCGCACCTTGCGATCACTGCCAGAACGGCAGCGGAGCGGCTGTGTTCCGTCGGCTAAAACCTGAATCCGAGCAATCTCCTTTGTGCTGCGAAGCCGTTCGACACTTCAAAATTTCCAGCCTCGCGATGTCATAGGTTAATGAGCGGACAGCTCGGCTGACATATGGCTCACTTCAAATCGATGGGGTCAAACTATGCCGTATCTGCAAATTCGGAGTCTTGAGGCGTTGACGGACCTCTTGCACGCAGCAGATCATGCTGAGCGTCTGGATCCGCAAGAGGTGGCAGAGATCTGCCGCCGAGCAGCCGCTGTTCTCGGCGAGTTGTTGGAACGGGATATTGCACCGACACGGTTTGATCCCGCCTGGCCAAATTCATAGCAGGCACCAAATCCAAAGGCACTTGGCCGTGAGATACCACCGTCCGGAACATTTGGCTTGAATGGAAGTTCGATATTGCAACGTACCCAGGTCAGCGAATTTGTCCCCCACCTCACCCACAGATGTACTTGTCCGCAAGCTCCAGAGAATCGCTGAGGTCAAAGAGGTCGACCTCGCAATTTTGAGAGGCATTTCGATCCAGGAGAAGACGTTTCAGGCCAATCAAGACGTCGTGATCGAGGGCGATCGCCCTGTTAATTCGTTCGTCGTTATCGACGGCTTGGTGGGCTCAAGCAAAGTCACGGGCGAAGGCAAACGGCAAATCACATCCTTTTTTGTGGCTGGCGACCTCCCGGACCTGCACAGTCTGCACCTCTCGGTGATCGATTGCACTTTTTCGACGCTCATACCGACCCGGTTAGGCTTCATGCGCCACGATGCTCTGCGCGCCATTTGCGAACAGCACCCCCGCATCGCGACCGCGTTCTGGCGCTCGACGCTGATCGACGCGGCCATATACAGGGAATGGGTCACCAATGTCGGAAGGCGCGAGGCTTTCACGCGTATGGCTCACATCCTTTGTGAACTGATCTACCGCTTGCGTTCGGTAGGACGCATCAAGGATCACATAGCCGACATTCCGATTACGCAGGCGGCGCTTGGAGATGCGCTGGGTTTATCCACGGTCCACGTGAACAGAATGCTTCAGGAACTGCGACGGAAGGGCCTCATCGCCACCTCAGGCCCAACGGTACATGCACTGGATTGGCCAAATCTTGTTCGCGCAGGAGACTTCGATCCGACCTATCTGCACCAAAGGAACCCCGAAGCTTTATAGTGACGGCAGCTCTCTTATGGCAAAATACTTCTTTGACAGTGGCGACAGCAACTCTGTCTTCGAGGACGAGATAGGCGTTGAATGCACAGGAATAGAAGGAGCGCGCCGCGCGGGCATTGAGGGCCTGAAAGACCTGGCGAAAGACGAATTGCGGGATATCGACGGACAGCAACTGTTCGTCGAGGTTCGGGATGAAAATGGTGAAAAGCTTCTGCGGCTCAGCATCTGTCTCCAGGTCAAATCGATGGAATGAGACTTTCCTGGTGTCCCGCTCGCATTGGGAGGACAACTGCGACAACCCCTTCTCCCGAAGAATGAGTAACGATGTAGGTATTCACAAGACCGGTCGGCTGCTGGCCAGCAGGACAACGCGTGTGGAGGCGTGATGAGCACGCGAACAGCATCACTTTGCGTTGGATGAATTCTCCCAAAAGCCATCCTTTCGGGTACCAATGTGTTGACGGGCGAACAAACATGCCCGGAACAAAATGCCCGGCCCATAGTTGGAGCAAGGCAGCGATCCTCCCAGCTGCAGATCGGAAATCCCGATCGCCCGCGCCGCACACTCCAACGGCGCGGGCTTGGATCGCTATCTGTACGGCAGGGTGCCAAGCTGTGGACTTGTTAGCTGGCTTTACGAGGATACTCAGCCCGCTGAATGCTATCCTTGCGCCACCGCGTTTTTCGGCGCGAGAGCGCGTGCGGAAACAACACAGGAACCCGATCCGTCCATCTTGTCGGCGGACGATAGAGAGATCGATGGGCAAGAAGATCAAGCAACGCACCGCGTCCCAGGCAGATCGTGAAAGGGCGATTGAAGCGAGCTTTTTCGCGCGCAGGTGCGGCCTCACCAAACACGAGGCACTCAAGATGCTCAGGGATGCTCGCATCAGGATGAACGGGGAAATCAAAGGGCGCTTCGGCGGTCGCAGATAGAGGTGCAATCGCTATTCGAAACGATCGTCGAGCATGATCTTCTTCACCTCCGACACACATTTTGGCGATCCGCGCATTCTGCGGCTCGACCGCCGTCCCTTCAGTTCGTTAGCAGCGCATGACCTGGCGTTGGCTGCTCTTTGGAACGAAACCGTTGGCCCGCATGATGAGGTCTGGCACCTCGGCGACTTTGCAAAGCATTCGCCCGCGACCGTGTCTTCCCTACTGTCTTCCCTCAACGGCCGCAAGCACCTGATCGTAGGCAACAACGATGGCGCAGCCACCATTGCTGCCGCAGCTTGGGCAAGTGTGAGCCACTATAAAGAGCTCACTGTTGACGGCTGCCTTTTTGTGCTTTGCCACTATCCCTTTCGCACCTGGAACCAGATCGGCAAGCGATCTATAAATCTGCACGGCCATTCGCACGGCCGCTTGAAGCCGATGACGCGCCAGTACGACGTCGGCGTCGACAGCTGGAATTTTCGTCCGGTCAATCTTGCTGCCATCAAAGCCAAGCGTCGTCGACCCTAGCGAAACTCACCGTTTGCGCCGGCAATATCTTCAGCAACCGGCTACCAATCGTCCGCGACTCCATCAAGGCAACCCCGATGGGGCGCTGAAAGGCGCTTCCGTACGCGAGATAAAAATTCGGCCGTCCTTTTCGGGGCACAGGGCTCATGGAGGGTCACCCGTTGGGCCAAGGTTTTCGGTCGAAACAGGGCGAGGCTTTGGTCATGCGTTACTCCTTCCGTGCTCCGACTGGCAGGCCGCGGTGGGGTTCTTCCTCCGAACCCGCATCAATCCTTGCGTGGTTGAGTGCTGGGTCGGAGATGGAGTGCTTTCCGATCCACGCCGAACAATTAGCATCGCCTTAACTAATGTAAATGCACCCGATCCGCCGCCGGGTTATGAACCTCCATCCGACCCGGAGGATTTCCTTCATGCCACTCGAATCGTTGATTGACCAATACATCTGTACTCGCAAACGGCAGGGCCTTTTGTCGACGCAGCTTGCCCTTAGAGCCCTGAAGGAGGTTGTTCCGTCACCTTCGGTTTGTGATGGCCATCTCGTGAACATGATCGCCGAGCGCGCTGTTGCCGCCGGCCTAGTGATACACTTCGACCATTCAGGAGAGAACGTCGGCTAAGCGCTTTCTGCGGGCTTGGCGGTGGTCATACGGTGGCCAGCCACGGACGCCTGTCGGCCGGCTCGCGCTCTCCATCAGGTCGAAGGTGAGGCGGGAAAAGCCAAATGCAGTTCTCGTAGCGACATCTCCGTTGAGCAACATAGAACGGCCGCCAGATATCGGGCCCGTGGCCGTCCAGCCCGCGGTAGGCCACGAGAAGCTGGGTCGCTAATGTTGCGTTCGCAAACAACAAAAGAGCGATGGCCGACGCGCCGTTACGCACCTGTGTGGTTCCAATTTTCCGGCCAATTGAAACCCCAGATCGCACAGCAGTTGGGAAGCGATAGGTGACTGAACCTTCAGCGGACCAAGCCTGCCGGACCGCGATCGCTAGACTGACCGAACACCCGCAGAGGTACAGCTTTCCGCCCTTGCGTGCGCATACCACGGGTGGAAGCAAGGTCACGAAGCCGATCAATGTCAGTCCGAACTCGAGCAGGCGGATATCGACCGCACGGTGCTGAAATTTGCTGGCGGCGTCGTTCAGCTGCTAGGAACGCACCAGCAATGGAACGAGCCCTTCATGGTTCTGGTCGAGATAGCAGACAATGCGGTCGCCGATGCGCTGGAACGTCAGGTCGACTCTCGCTTGGCCGACCGCCAGATGTCGGATCACGATATTGTCGATGCCTATTGGCAGGCGCGGAAATTCTACGCTGATTTCGCGCTTCCAGCCGTCAATACGAATGCCTAGACAGGCCTGTAGGATCATAAAGGCAGAGCCGGCCGACCACGCCTGCGGCAGGCAGGCAACCGGATAGGCCACCGGCGCATCGCTGGCGGCACGGGTGAAGCCGCAAAACAGCTCCGGCAGCCGCATATTGAAGCGGACAGCCGCCTCGAACATGCTGCTCATCAGCTTCACCACGCTGTCGCGCTCCTGATAACGGGCAAGGCCAGAGGCGCAAATCGCCGTGTCGTGGGGCCATATCGAGCCGTTGTGGTAAGACATCGGATTGAAGGGGATCTCGTCGGCGGCCAGCGTACGAACGCCCCAGCCGCTGTGAAAATGCCCCGACAGGAGCTGCGTCGCCATGGCCTGCGCCCTTTCCGCTGACGGCAACCCGACATAAAGCAGGTGACCGGCATTGGATGCGCGAACTGCGCATTGGCTGCCGTCGCCATCGATGGCCAAAGCATAAAAGTCGCGGTCCGGCATCCAGAAATGCGTCTCCACCGCCTTGCGAACCCTCTCTGCCATAGCCGTCCAGTGCGCCGCCTTGTCATCGTCGCCGCGTTTGGCCGCCAATGCCGCCATGCCCTTGTATGCTGCGAAGACGTAACCCTGCACTTCGACCAAAGCGACCGGTCCCTTGGGAATTGTGCCGTCGGCATGGAAGATTGCATCGGCGCTATCCTTCCATCCTTGGTTGAAGAGGCCGGTGTCTGCCGCCCTGCGGTACGTTACGAACCCCTCCCCGTTGCGGGCTCCGACGTCTTCCATCCATGCAGTGGCAGCTGCCAGTGAATCCCAGATCTTATCGACAAACTCCTCATCTCCGGTCCTATCGGCGTAGGCCGAAGCGAGATAGACATAGAGCGGAGTCGTGTCGACGCCACCATAGTATCGACCGAACGGCAGCTCGCGAAGCACGGCCATCTCGCCCTTGCGCGTTTCGTGCATGATCTTTCCTGGCTCCGCGTCTCCGAAGACGGAAGTCTCGGTCGATTGATAGCGGGCGAGAAACGCTAGCACGCCACGGGCAAGCTCGGGATTGAGCCAGAGCATCTGCAAAGCGGAGATGACTCCGTCGCGACCAAATGCCGTTGAAAACCACGGAATGCCAGCATAGGGATACGGTCCCGTCTCGAGGTCGGTCGTCAGCAGCGCGATGTCGGCACGCGTGCGGGTCAGCCAATCGTTGAAAACGCGGCCGGAACTGAAAACGGTCGCGCCGTGGCGGCGCTTCGATCGCATCGCAAATCGAGCTCGCGCAGCGGCTGCACGAAACCGATCACTGGACGGGACCTCTTCGCCGTGGCCGACCTCCAAATACAGTATCCTGTGGTCACGGCTCGGCACCAGAATGAGGAACTCGGCGTGATTTGGATGGAGCCGATCGGGTTTTATGGAAAACGCGATAACCGACTGACGCGCCACATTGTCGAGTCCTTCATACTTAAACGTGACACTTGACTCACCGATCAGCGCGTCATGGGCGCGACCGCGACGGCTCCGCGTGGTGCCGCGCACCTCGAACATATCCCGGAAGTCCGCGTCGAAGTCCAGCTGGACCGGCAACGAGATCTCGCGGGCGGAGTAGTTGGTAAACGTGATGCGCTCGAACATACGGTCCTGCCAGATGAAACGGGTCCGATCGATGTGGATGGCGCTCGCGGGAGCTTCACCGCCGTCTGGCCCGAGCGCGGCGAGATTGGTCAGATTGGCCGTGAACAGGATATTGTCTTGGGACAAGGAAACGCCAAGCAACGAGGGTATACGGCCGCCGATCCACAGCCGGAAGCGCGACAGCACACGCGTGTCATCTCGGAAGAGGCCGTCGCCAGTGCCTCGTATGTCACCATAGCCGTCGGCAACGATGAAGCAGTCCTCATGCTTCAGTGCGAACTGCCGCTGCGGCTCGCGTGGTGCGGATTCGTCGAGTGGCGGGATCGCGAGCGCTGGATCAAGCTTGTGTTCTTCGACTTCCGTTTTCATATCACCCCTCCTGCTGGTGAGACCAGGTGGTTTAGGCGCGTATCTATTCCGGCTGGTGCCGCTGGCGAAGCAGCCGAGTCAACAATGCCTCATTATCCAACTCGCATGCTCGCGGTTTGGACCGCAGAGAAGCCTCAACGGAATTATTGGCAAATAGTTGGGGCATAACTTTGACCCGAGTACGGGAGGAGTTCAGGACCCGGTTAGATACAGATGGCCACATCGGTATGTGCTCTACGCCTCTGCCTGATGGGCCAAACGTTCTCGTTTGCCCTCCATCAGCGACCGATATATCTCGACGTATTCGCCACACATCCGCTCGACCGAGAACCGCTGTTCAAAAGTCTGCCGCACCCGTGCACGATCGAGTGCACCTATGCGTCGGGTTGCGTCCACAGCTTCGTCAAGACCGTTTACTATCGATCCAGAGACGCCATTGTCGATGACCTCTGGAACAGCGCCGCGGTTGAAAGCGATCACGGGGGTACCACAGGCCATTGCCTCGATGGTCACCAGTCCAAAGGGTTCCGGCCAGTCTATCGGAAACAGAAGCGCTGTCGCATTCCCTAGAAACTCCGCTTTTTGCGCTTCGTTGATCTCGCCGAGAAACTCTACGTTCGAATTTCCAAGCACCAAGGGTTCAACGCTCTCCTCCCAAAATGATTTATCCACCTTGTCGACCTTGGCAGCAATCTTCAGCGGCATCCCGGCGCGAACCGCGATCTCTATTGCAGTTTGTGGTCCCTTTTCCGGCGAGATGCGGCCGAGAAACGCGAGATAGCCGGAGCCTTTGGCGCGGAAAGGGAGAACATCGCGAGGAAGCCCGTGATGGACCATTCCGACCCAATTGACCGGAGGCATAGGCCGTCGCTGATCCAAGGAGATCGAGACCAAGGGAATTTGACTGAAGGCTGTATAGAGGTCGGCCAGATCGGCCAAGTCAAGCCGGCCATGGAGAGTCGTTACGGTCTGCCGGGCAAAATCTCGGATAATCGGAAAATGAAGGACATCGACGTGGAAATGCAGCACGTCGAATTCATTGGCTCGTTCACGTACGCGTTCGAGCATCAGGATATGGTGGGGGATATGGTTCTGCACATTGGGATTGAAACGCAATGCAACGTCGCAACATGGCACCAGTTCAGCCGCAGTGCGTGAATCACCGCTGGCAAACAAGGTCACGTGGTGACCTTGTTTGATAAGCTCTTCGGTCAGGTATGAAACTATCCGCTCGGTCCCACCGTATAGCCGGGGTGGAACGGATTCGGTGAGGGGCGCAATCTGGGCTATCTTCATCTTTACACGTTGCGATTTGACATCCTGGAACCTGAAGTCGTTCCTGCGAACGAAACCGGCCGCGTGTGGCCCTTTTGATATCAGGCTCCTCGATGCCAACTCCCGAAAGGCTCATCTGTTCCTTTAGGATCAGCGCATCTTGGCGCTCCTAAAGAGTACCTAGCCAAGGCTCACCGGGCCGGCGTGCCTGTCCAAAATGCGGGTATTTTTCAGAAGTCCAGCTGTCAGCACCCCCAGCACGACGGCGCAGGCTGACAAAGGCAAGGCCGGTCGTGACCAACTCCACCAGAGAAGCTTCGCCAACACGACAAGAGGGCCCTCGCCCCAGTTCCTTTCGAGCTATCGGCAAGCGTTCGAAATTTTCTCGCCTAACGCATTTCGCGATTTGGCCTGACCTTCGCAACGAAAGCCCCTTGCCTACGTTCCCACTGATGCGAAGCTCCACCAGGAGGACCAGATGCCTAACGACAAAAGCAAGCGAGACTTGCATGATCGCGACCAGCTTTACGCGGAGGACGAGACCGAACTCCGGTATTTTGCCCAGCAGAATGGCGTAACGGCCGACCAGGTGCGCCAGCTGATCAAGAGCTTCGGCAATGATCGCGCTCACCTGATCCAAGCCGCAAGGGCGTTGCGAGGGCTCACACCCGCTGGAGCCGACGAGGTGACCAGAGAAGCCCGCCAGCAGATAACGCCTATGCATCTCGGCAACGATGACGAGCGATAGAAATTGGCGGGCGGTCCGGTTCAGCCGCCTTGGGTCCAATGCATTTCGAGGTGCGATTAGATTTTTGCTTGTGCGACCGCGCACCGCCTGCCGGATCTGCGTGTAGCGCTTCCTCGGGATCGTGCCCGTGAAAATGCACATCCGCGTCTGCCGGCGGATCACCGGTATTGCCGCATTTCTCTACGGCGGACACTGGGACAATCTGGACATCAGGGTCTTGTTTCAGAAGAAGCACTCAGGACAACACCTGCAATCTGGCGAGCTCGCTTTCGCGTTGAGCTCGCCATGATGTGAACTTTCCTGCCGTGAAAGTGGCCGCAGGCCGAGCCCGAGGAAGCTCAGCGCCGTCTCGCCGAGATCATGCCGGGTATGGAAATCGTCGCAGTCGCGATCAGGTGCGACATGAAGCCGGGAATGAGGTGCCGACGGATAATGCGGCTGCTGTGCCGCGGGCCACTAGTGGCCGCCATGTGCGATCTGTGCAGGCGTGACCACTCTCGACCTGCCTTGACGCTGTTGCTACCGCCCATGTCGGCGCACGACCCACCAAGTCCATCGTTCGCTCTCCCAGATCTCAGCTGCGAATTATCGCCGGCCCCCAACCCGCTCGATCGCCGGTTGTTCCTGGAAGGAGGCTTGGCCGGTTTCCGCACGCCGGAACTTTGAAACGGCAATCAGGTTAGATGGGTTGACAGCAATGCTTTGAAAGGACTTCCGACAATGACCGACGCAGCACCTCTTCAGCGAAGCCCGGCACAGGCAAGGGGAGATATCGACGCCGGGCGCGAAGGCGACAAGACCCCCGGCTTCGACCCGGCTACCGCCCCCGTGGAGACTGACGCTGAATCCGCCGGCAACGCTCCGGTGAGAGCCCCGGCTCCGCCGCGTGACACGCCGAAGTTTACGAACGAGGCGGGCTATGCCAACGCGATGCGCCCGCTGAACGGCCAGCCCCACATCCAGCCACGCAGATATGGCCGGTCCTGGTGATTGCCGCGATCGTGGCGCTGGCCGTTATAGTCTTCATCGGTGCAGCAATGCTGCGTTGAACCCATCGATCGAGCTTCGCGACTCAGCAGTGGCTGGACATTTTTGTTCCTGGTCCAGAAACCTGACGTCGCCCGGGTTCAGGCGCGGACATGCGATGCCCATTGACCATGCATCACCAATTCTTTGCCCGAGACGCCGTCATCGTCGCACGCGATATGATCGGCGCCACGCTGTATTTGCACGGCGTTGGCGGCATCGTCGTCGAGACCGAGGCCTATCGCGCCGATGATCCGGCTTCGCACGCCTTCCGTGGCAGGACCGTGCGCAATGGCGCGATGTTCGGCGCGCCAGGCAGCGCGTACGTCTATCGCTCCTACGGCCTGCATTGGTGCCTGAATGCCGTGTGCCTGCCCGGCAGTGCCGTGCTTGTCCGCGCCATCGAACCGCGATCTGGGCTGGATGCGATGCGCGCCAATCGCGGCGTTGACGATCCCCGGCTGCTTTGTTCGGGGCCGGGGCGCCTTTGCCAGGCGCTGGCAATCGACAAATCGCATGATGGGCTGCCATTGGACGAGCCGCCATTCGAGTTCATGGCGCCGCTCGAACCCAGCGCCATCTTGACTGGCCGCAGGATCGGCATTTCCAAGGCTGTCGACGCGCAGTGGCGGTTCGGACTGCGCGGCTCGGGTTATTTGAGTCGCGAATTTTGATGCTGCGCACTACAACGGTATCGGTGTATGTCCCAGGCGCGGGTGTTATCTGCGCGGGCGCGCGGGCATAGACCGTATATGCCTGGTCCATCCCGGTGCCGGTGCCGCTGGCAGTGTCGGTACCGATTGTGTTCCCCAAACCGTCGTCATGCCAACGTCGCTGTATAGCGAATAGCTCACAGGCTTGGTGCCGCTCGTCATCTTTCGGTTGGCGACCGTGGCGCCGGAACCGGCTCCCGCGCTCAGCCCGACTGTGTAGGGGGTCGAGTTGGTGCAGCGAACCGTGACCGAGCCCGTCGAATCGACATTACGCCAGCACTCCAGCGGAGTCACGCTGGTGGCCGAGACGTTGCAGTTCGCGTCGATTGTCGCGGTCCAGGTTGAACCGCTGCAGATAGCTTGGTGGGTGCCTGTCGCGCACGCTGCCCCGGTCTTGTAGTCGTAGGCGGCCGCCGGGGCCGTGGTCATGGTCCAGACATACGATCCGGGCCAATTGATCGAGAAGGACGCCGTCGCGTCGTCGACGGCTCCGCTCAGTACGTCCACCAAACCGTACGATTGGCGGCCGTGACCGAGCAGCTCTGAGGCCAAGCCCCTTGCAGACCGCAAGCGAAGAATGGCGAGGATTGGCCGCAGCCGGGCTGTCCGGTGAAGCGAACGCCATAGCCGACCATAGATTCTGAAAACTTGCTACAGTGCTCACCATGGGGTCTGCATATCATGGGGCCGAGATACAAAGCAGGCTCAACCGTCGATACGGCCGCGGCATGGGTGCGGCGGTAAGGCGTTAACCCCCTGGGGTGCCACCGTCGAAACGACGACTGCTCGAGGCGCAACCGCGACCTCCAACGGGTCGGCTGAAATGTTCGTTGTAGCCGCTGTTCTCAGGTCATCGCCTTGAGCGGCATGGGTCTGTAGGCGCAAGGCAGCAGATCGTCGGCTTGTGGATGGCAGGCGATGAGGTAGCACAGTTTTGGCTCTGGCTCCGCGGTATGCCGCAACTGAACCAACGTCCGGTTTTGTGCAATGGCGGAATCATCACGAGCGGCCGCAATGAGGCCGGTACCGGAACGACGGCTTTCGGGAGCGACTGGGATAAAGCCGCCAGTATAGAGGCCCCTCCGAGGCTATGGTGTGCCGCGCCTTGAGTTGTCGGAAGTAAGCATGGAGCGGGTGCCAAAGTAAATTTTGACAACTTTATATTCTCGAATCTTAGTCACGTGGGTGAGAAATCTGACCCTACGCCAGATCCGTGCCTCGGCGGGTTCAGGAGCACAGAAAATCGTCAACGTCGGCAAGGCGTTGCGGCTTATGGCGGTGACGCTCCTGCAAAGCAGGTCGACGAGGAGGCGGTGCCGCCGTGTTCAACCGAAGAGCGAGCATGGGGCCGACCGCCGCAGGGGCAGCCTTGATATACGCTGCCCAAACAAGCGCGGAGAGGCTGCAGGTGCTTGCCAACGAGATCCACGCGTTACGGCAGCGCGCAAGGGCGGGCCTCGTTCTGCCTCAAGCCGGCCGGTGGGTGCCAAGAATGCCGCGCCGCTGCTATGGCAATATGGGCAATTGATTAGCATATGCCGTACGACGAAGATTAGCGATTGAACCACGAGGCATCCAACAGGCGGCATTCGGGGATCACAACCGGGCTGTGATCGCCCGGTGGTGTCTCAGTTGACCGGCCTGTCATTCATGAGTCCGCTGAAGCGATTGACCCGGCGGCGAAAACCGTTGCGCTGAACAACGGTTCGAAGCTCAGCTACGACCGTCTCGTTGTTGCGCCAGGTATCGCATTCAGGGATCGGGCGCTTAGGGGCTATGACGAGGCTGCGATGGAGATCATGCGGCCGGCTGGAATGCAGGGCCGCAAATCAGGCTGTTGTGGAAAGCATGGAGGACGGCGGCCAGCAGCCGGCGCCGAGGGCGTTACCAAGTTCGTCCTCGGTTCCATCGGCCGAGGAGTTTCGCCGAAATGGCCGCAAGCGTTCCTAGACTTATTTTCCATCCCAGCGCTCATCCGACATTTAGCGAAACCGGAGCACATCAACCCGAGTGGTCACTCTTGAGCCTGTTCGTGCGATCCATCCTGCGGCCGGAACAATCCTCGTCGCTCGTGGTTTGGATGCCACCAAACAAGGAGACCTCTGATGTCTGAATCGCGCGAATGGATGATCCAGTGGCTGAGAGATGCCCACGCCATGGAAGAGCAGGCGGAGACGATGCTGTCTGGACAGTTGAGCCGCATCGAGACCTATCCGGAGCTGAGGGAGCGCATCCGCCTTCATCTCGAAGAAACAAGGCAACAGGCTTCCCGGCTGAAGACCTGCCTCGACCGTATCGATGAAGGATCGTCCACCGTGAAGGACGCGGGCGGCAAGCTCATGGCGCTCGCCCAATCCATCAGCGGCGTGTTCGCCGGCGATGAGGTGATGAAGGGCTCCCTCGCCAGCTACACTTTCGAGCACATGGAAATCGCCTCCTATACAATCCTAATCGCGGCGGCCAACGCCGAGGGCGAGACCGAAATCGTGCAGGCCTGCGAGCAGAATCTCCGCGAAGAGGAGGCAATGGCGGAGTGGCTGAAAAGCCGTCTTGGCCAAACAACCCAGACGTTCCTGACGCGGGCGGCCGCCGACAGCGACAGCGCCAAGCGGTGATGGCCGGGTTGGTTAGCACGAGAAAGGCGACCCGCTCCCGACAGCCGGGACACTGTCGTCCAGGCTGCTCTTCCGTAGTTCTGGAGTTCCGGCGCCGAATTCTCGCCTAGTCGACCGCCGCGTGCTCCTCAAGCCGTCGCTGATACGCAATACCTACCGCAGCCGCGATGGCTAAACCCGCGGCACCAAGAAGCAGCTTGTCTCGCGTCTCCTGATCGCTCAGTGCGCCCTGGACAGCAGATGACGCTTGACCGGCCGCAGCGGCTGCCCCCTCGGCGGCCTCGCTGCCGGCCTGCCGCAATTCGTCGACCAGATTCGGCGTCTTGGCGCCCAAATTCCGCACCTTCTCTTTTACGGCGCCAGCCGCTTCCTCCGCATGTTCCTTCACTGTTTCGGCCGTCTTGGCGCTCATTTCGCCGACCTTCTCTGCCAGCTCGACGGATTGCTCCTTCAAGCGCTCTCTGGCGAAAGCGAGAGGATCGACCTGCCCGTCCAAGCCCGGCTGAATTGAAGGCGTACGCAACAGGCTGAATAGTCCTGCTCCGATCAACGCGGTCGCGATTGGCGGACGGTGAAGGAACCGCCACGCGAGACCAGCCCCAATTACCAATGCGGCGCCAGGATTCGTGGCAGCCTTTGCCTTGAGATCGTCGATGATCTCCAGCGCCGTCGACTGCGCGGTCGATCTTGCTTTCGCGACCAGCGCATCCTTGGCCTCGAGCGCCTCTTGCTTCAGTTCGTCGGTAAACTCGGACACCGTATTTGGCGAGCGCAGCGTCGACAAATCTTCCGCGAGCCTTGCGCGGGCTGCCTCAACGTCGTGTTCGAGTTGGCGGAGATTTGCCTCGCCCATCACGAGCCTCGCTTTCCGCTGGACTGGCCGGATTTGCCGGACCGGGAAGCACCCGGCCGTTGTGACTGATCCGAATTGGCCGATTTATCTGTCGACCGGCCCATGCTACCCGGGGCCGATTGGCCGCGCGATATGCCCGAGGTCGCGGACGGCGACTCAGCCGACCCGGCTTGCTGTTCGCCCGACAAGGTGCTGCCGAACTCGCCAGCCACTTCGCTCACGACATCCTTGAGGCCATCAGCATTAAGGCCGCGCTCCTCGGCAGCGGTCCTGAGCCTTTCGCGCGCCTTCACCGTCGACTCCTTCAACCGTTCGCCGACTTTCTCGGCGCTGTCCGTCAACTGCTCTCCAGCTGGGCCGAGTGTCCGCTTTTCAAAATCCGTGGGGCGGATGGCTGCAGCGACAGCTGCCCCTGTGGCGAGGCCGAGCAGCGCCAGCGTCAGTGGCTGCTCTTCGACTACGCGGTTCACCGTCTCTTGGAAAGTTGATTGGGCCCGTCGCGCGACCCGCTCCGATGTCTCAGTGACGTTGCGTCGCGCCTCGTCGACGTATTCCGACGCGAACGAAGTGTAAGCGCTGGCCGTGGCCGCGACCTTGCCGCCGAGGTCCGAGGCATGCTCCCGTGCATTGTCTGCCGTCTCCGAAGCGTCCTCCGTGCTTTTCGACCGGCGCCCCTGGCCGGCGGTGTTCGAGGACGTTGGGTGAACGCTTCGCTGGCCCTTACTTCCGCGGGTTTCATCAGCGTGATCAAAGCCGCCGCTGGCCCATGCCCCCCTGCGGCGCATCAACAGCGCGCAGCCGGCTGCAACGAGAAGAAGGCCTTCCGGATTGTTTTTGGCGGCTCCGATGAGCCATTCCGCCGTTCCGATGTTGGGCATATGCGCTTCGCGGCTCATGTTAGATGCTCCTTGGTTATCGATATATCCTGTTTGATCTGATGGATTGAGCGCGTGGGCGTCATCTCCTTTTGCGCATCCATGCGGCCCTTGTAGTAGGCGAGTGCTCCAGCTGCGGCCACGACGCCGGCAACGATCAGGCAGGACCAGTGCATTACGATCCCAAAGCTAGCTATCCAGAAGACGAGGGCTTGCACTGTCAGCAATGCAGCGATCAGCCCAAGCACCCCGGCAGCGGACATCCAAATGCCGGCCCGAAGCTTGGCAAAAACGTTTTCAGACAGCTCCGCCCGGGCCAGCCGCAGCTCCTTTTGCACGAGGTCGGCAAGATCCGCCGCGGCGTCGGATAGTGCTCGTGGGAGCGTGGAATTCTTGAGCTGATCATGTGCCATTAAATTCGCTCGCTGCTTGCCGGTTGCGCCCGCGCACGGACTCATTGGAGCGTGACGACGCCGGCGGCGCGCTCTTCAGCGTCCGAAATGTCAAAAACCCCGCAAGGGCGGCAAGCCCAAAAACCAATCCGGGCTGGCGCCTAGTCAAATCGGAGGCGGCGCGGACCAGCTGATCGACCGACTGGTCCCGCAGATCGTCTGCGTAACCATCGATCCTGTTCGCAAACGTACGAACCACACCGGCGACTAAGGGCGCGCTTTCGTCGAGGTCCTCGGCTGCGCGTTTCGTCGAACTCGCGAGCTGGCCCATTACCTCGGCACTGCTGCCGACCTGACGGTCGAGCATTTCCTTCACCTGGTTGGTAACTGTTGACGCACTATCCGAGGCCGCCTCCTTGGCCGTATCAACTGCTTGTTGAGCCATGTCGGAGGCTTTCGAGAACACGTCGCTCACGGTTGCCCCAATGTCCTTGTTTGCAATGTCCTCATCAGGTGTTTTGGTCGCGGATTCTCGTTCCTTGTTTTGTCTGTTCATGGTTTCCTCCATTGACAGGCAAAACTGCGGCAAAACCTTTTAGTTCCGTGGAGCTGCTCAAAGAAGCTACCCTTGCGCGCGGATACGTCTCAGCACAGTCCAAAGTGCTTCCACGAAAGTGGCTTCCCGGCTGTTTCATAGGAGCCAACCATCACCGGTCTCGCCTCGCGAAGCTATCGGCAGCGATCCTTGCGGCAGCCCGGACCAAGGAGCGGTATTTCGCCGTCCAGTCATGCCCCCGGCGGTAGGGTCTCAGTTTGGGTTTCGGCTGTGGTTGGAAGCGGACTGCTGAGACCGGACCTAGCGGCTTGCCCCGCCACCCGGGCTATCACGGGGTGGCGGGCCTCCGACTCCCCCCGTGGTGTGGACGCGCCGTGACGACTATCCCTAGGTAGTTGCCCGCAATGCGTGTATCGACTGCACATTCGCCGCGGAGGTGCGTAGTCTGCGCCGTTGAACGGACACCGATAGGCCCGACAAGTACGCTGGATATTCGTGGAGCCGGCTTTCCGTGCCACCACGCGACGGCAGGGTGGATAAAAGTCGGCGTTCCTTTCAATTTGCCACTCAGAGGC
>NZ_JAMYMV010000029.1:0-70616 GCF_040318715.1 Mesorhizobium sp. M1050
TTTCAAGGGTTGTCCATTCGGACCGGACCGAGGAGACTGGAGTTACCAAGCTGCAGCACTCACCGGAGGGTCCGAATGGACAACCCTCTGAAAGCTCACACTTAGGTACAGACTGTTGCCCATGTCTCCGGGCTGGACAAGGGTTGACTGGCGGAGGAAGTGGGATTCGAACCCACGGTGAGCTTGCACCCACGCCGGTTTTCAAGACCGGTGCCTTAAACCGCTCGGCCATTCCTCCATCGTGATTTTTCATCACTTAGGCTTGCTCGTCCGGCCGGTTTTGACCTGTTGGCACCGGATTGGCACCGAAGGCGTTGCCGACTGGTTCGTGCTTCATTCCTGTAGTGCGGCATTGAGGGCTGCGTCAACCACCGCTGCGGTGCCTTCCAACTGCCCGGCATCATGGGCGCATAAATATTCAGCGTACCGACGGATTGCGTGACCGCCACTGGGACGTCCCGGGCGCTGATCGATCGGCTTGGCCCGGATCACGGTTCCATGCATTGGGATCTCGTCGGGCTCTTCGGCTGCTTGGCGTGTAAGGCCGCGGGCCGGCCGGCGTTCTTCACACGCATTCCCGACTGCGAAGGCCAAACAGAGGGTGCGCAATCAGGACTGGAAGCCGACATTCGATCAAACCAAAACGGCCTAACGGAACATTAGCGATCTCTAACGGTTGTGCTTGCGGCAGGCGATGCTCGGCCCATCATTGCTGAAGATCGGGATGCGCAACGTCCGATCGGCTCCGCAAGTGGCGCGGGTTCCGGGGAGGGCATAAGATGAAAGACACGCCGGTAACAACCTACGTTGTCAGCGTGTTCGAGAAGCCGCATTGGCGGACCGTGCTGACCACCAAGGACAAGGCCAAAGCCCTGGCGATGGCCAAGGAGATCGGCGACAAGGTGCGAGTTCAAGAAATTACGCCGAAGCCGAAGAAGCGCTAAGCGGCCCGCCCCCATAGGCGATCCAAAGGGGCCCGCAATCCAGCCCGAAACCCTAATCGATGAAAAGCCCGCCACGGGAGCGACCTGCGGCGGGCTTTTGGAGTGGCTACATCCCTAAGGAATCGACCGCTTGTAGTCGTATTGTGAACTGCGAGATCGCGTTAGCCTATGGTGTGATCGCGGAAGGGAGGCGAGCACTGGTGCGGTTAGTGACCCATAATGGGTCAATCAATTTGGCACCGCAATTGCTTCGGGCGATTGTGGGTGGGGAAGGGCCCGTCGCTTCGCAAATGAGGCGGCGGGCCTTCGCTTAAGCGGTCTCGTCGATGCGGCCTGGACTTGTTACGGCCGCGAGGGTCGCGCGCCGCAGATAGCCACAAGCCACTTTCCGGAAAGCGAGCGGCTTGCAACTTCAGCAAGACGATAATGGCCGGCAACCTACTCACGTTGGAGATGGCGCCGGCCAAACAAATCGAGCCGAGTCGTGGTCGCGGAAGGCTAGCGCGTCGATTGTTTCTTGGCTTGTGCGGCGACTGCACAGAGGAAAGCCAATGCTGCCGCATCGCAGGCCGTTCGTGATGGGCCCTTAGCGAAAAGAACGGCGTCCGCAGCGCGTAACGTCAAGCCATGTTTTTTGGCGAAAGAGCTAACTTCGTAAGGCTGATCTTCTTCAGATCGATGGATGCCGAAATCGTAATTCATGCGCTATATCCTCCCGGTTCGCTACCTTTCCCTCCTCGCCCAGAGGCTAAATTAACAGCCGGTGTGTCCCGCGAGCTAGCAATTAGGGGTTGTGTAAAACGATATAACTCCGCCCCGGCTACATCTTGTTGTTGTCGATGACGCCGGCCTCGCCGTCGAGCAAGGAGGTGGTCACTTTGAGCGACTTCCGAACCATGAGGCCGGCGCCTTCGCCATTCATTGCGTCGACAATGTGGGCTGGGTAGGCAGCGACGCAAAGCCGTTACTTTTCGGGGTGCTCGGCATGGCGGCGGCGCCACATTCTTGACCGGTTCTGGCCACAATCGGTTAATATCGTGATAAACAATTCCTGCGCACAAGGGATCGGGGTTCAAGGCGTCTTTTATATTCGTCGAGTACGTGTTTTGGCATCCTCTGATGCTTGAACGCGGCGTCCTAGGTCGAGACTGAAGGGGACATCAGGAAAATGCAGGCTGTGACGCACACGCGCCTTCGTCGCGCTGCCACAGTTGCGTTGTTTGCCGTTTCGGCCGCCTTGCTGTTGGCGTGCGCGTCGCAGCCTGAGCCGAAAGCGATGGTCTACAAGAAGACCCGCTCCAAGGAATATTTTTCCGAATCCGAATATGGCGTGAAGGCAAGCCCGCGCGTGTTCTCCAAGAACGGTCGCATGCAACGCGGCGGCGGCCGTGATCAGCTTGGCAAACCCTATCAGGTTCGCGGCAAGTGGTATTACCCCCGGGAAGACAAGCGCTACGCCAAGGTCGGCCTGGCCTCCTGGTATGGCGACGCCTTCCACGGCCGGCTTACCGCCAACGGCGAAGTCTACGACATGACCCACCTGACAGCGGCGCATCCGACCATGCCGCTGCCAAGCTATGCGCGCGTCACCAATCTCAAGACCGGCAGTTCGGTCATCGTTCGCGTCAACGATCGCGGCCCGTATCACGAAGGCCGCATCATCGATGTGTCGGAGCGCGCCGCCCAGATGCTTGACTATGCCAACACCGGCACCGCTCAAGTGAAGGTCGAATATGTCGGCCGTGCACCGCTTGACGGTGATGACGATCAGTATTTGATGGCCTCCTACCGCCCCGGCAACAGGGCGCCGGATCCGTCGGATGGATTGCCGAGCGGCGTCATGGTGGCGATGAACGGACCGTCGCCAAGTCTGCCTGCCGGTGCTGCTGCCGTGCCGTTTCCGGGTCAGTTGACCGATTCCGGTGTCGCCCAGCCGGACATGTCGGCGCAGGCGCCGGATTACGTCGATCTGACGCTGCCCGAATTCGGCCCGATCGTGCCGGAGCGCCCGGAAATCAATTTGCCGCGGCAATCTCCGTTTGCCGTGGCCTCGCTGTCCTATGCGGACGAGCGGGTCGAACGCGCCTCCAATGCGTTCGCCGCACTGGGTGGCGATGGTATGTCGCCGGCCGATGTCCTTCAATCATGGAAGCGACAGCCGCAGGGTTCGGCTACCGATTACGTCGCTGCCGGTTCGTTCGAGGATGTAGCGGAGGCCAAGCGCATTGCCGCTCAGCTCGCCGCATTCGGCAAGATCGAGATCCAGCGCTCGGAACTCGATGGCGAGGATTGGTATTCGGTCAATCTCTATCCCGATGGCCACAGCAATCTGGATGATTTGCTGCAGGCAGCATGGTCGCATGGCGCGCCGGATGCGCTGGCTGTGCGCAACTGAGCGGAGGCCATGCCGGATTTCCACTGTGCGGTTGATCCGGCCCGCAAAAGGCCTGATACTTTTTGCTGGCTTGCCGGCCGTGCCGGCCAATGGGTCGAACATCATGCAATTGCGCTTGCTCCAGCCTCTCGCCGGGCTTCTGGTTTTTGGCCTGCTGCTGTTTTCGCAGGCTCCAGTGCGTGCGCAGCTGTTCGAGACCAAGGCCACGCAGGTCTTCATGATCGATGCCGAGACCGGGACGGTGCTGTTTTCGAAGGATGCCGACAAGCCGATACCGCCGGCCTCAATGGCCAAGCTGATGACCATGGAAGTGGTGTTCAACGCCATCAAGTCGGGCCGCCTGAAGCTCGACGATACGTTCGTGGTCAGCGAGAACGCCTGGCGCAAGGGTGGCGCGCCTTCGGGAACATCGACGATGTTCGCCAAGCTCAAGTCGGCGGTCCGGCTCGAGGACCTGATTCAGGGCGTGGTCGTACAGGCGGCCAATGACGGCTGCATCGTCATCGCCGAAGGTATGTCCGGGTCCGAGGATAATTTCGCCGCGCAGATGACCGAACGCGCCCGCCAGATCGGCCTCAAGAGCTCGACCTTCGTCAATTCGACCGGCCTGCCGGCGGATGGCCAGCAGACGACCGTACGTGAGCTGGCGCAGCTGGCCGTGCACCTGTGGCGCGATTATCCGGATTTCTATCGCTACTATGGCCAGAAGGATTTTACCTGGAACAAGATCTCGCAGAGGAACCGCAATCCGCTGCTGGCGATGGACATCGGCGCCGACGGCCTGGCGGTCGGTGCCAGCGAGACGTCGGGTTTCGGCATCGTCGGTTCGGTCAGCCATAACGGCACGCGGGTGATCGCGGCGATGAGCGGCCTGGCCTCCGACAAGGAGCGCGCCGAGGAGGCGCGAAAGTTGCTTGACTGGGGCGTTCGCTCCTTCGAGAAGACTGAAATCTTCGCAAAGGATGAGATCGTTGGAGAAGCCCAGGTTTTCGGCGGCGCCAAATCGGGGGTGACGCTGAAGGCCAAGGGTCCGATCGACATCTTCCTGCCGATCACCAACCGCGACAAGCTGACGGCCAGGATCGTCTACAACGGCCCGGTCGCAGCACCCGTTGAAGAGGGGCAGCCGGTGGGCGCGTTGCGGGTCTGGATCGGCGATACGCTCAGTCAGGAGACACCGCTTTTCGCCGCCGAATCCATCGGCGTCGGTACGCTGCCGCAGCGCGCGCTCGATGCCGTCAAGGAGCTGGCGGTCGGCTGGCTGCGCTAAATGCATGTCGCTCAAAAGTGGCCCCGGTTTTGGGGGCAACGATATGCACAAAAGCAGAAAATCGACGGCATGGACGTTTCGTCGAACGCGGACTATCTAGAGCGCTACAAGCCCATTCAAGCATGGACAAGAAGGCCTCTCGGTTGGCACGCGGATTTTTCATCACCTTCGAAGGCGGCGAAGGGGCAGGCAAGTCGACGCAAATCGAGCGGCTGGCCAGGAAGATGCGCGCCAAGAAATACGATGTCCTCCTTACCCGTGAGCCGGGCGGCTCGCCGGGTGCCGAAGCGGTCAGGCACGTGCTGCTTTCGGGGGCCGCCGAACCGTTTGGGCCGAAGATGGAAGCGCTGCTTTTTGCGGCGGCGCGGTCCGACCATGTCGAACAGGTCATCCGACCGGCGGTCGAGCGTGGCTCCATCGTGCTTTGCGACCGCTTCCTGGATTCCTCCCGCGTCTACCAGGGCGTCACCGGTGGCATCGATCCAGCGTTCATGAATGCGCTGGAGCAGGTCGCCATCAATGGCATGATGCCCGACCTGACGCTGATCTTCGACATCGATCCGGCCGAAGGCCTGAGACGCGCAACACTGCGACGCGGCGCCGACGCAGACGCCGACCGCTTCGAAAAAGAGACGCTGGCGATTCATCAGGCCCGCCGCGAAGCGTTCCTGGCGATCGCCGCGGCCGAGCCGGAGCGCTGTATCGTGATCGACGCGGCCGCCGAGCCGGATGCGGTTGAGAATGTCGTCACCGCTGCCGTGTTCGCGGCGCTGGCGTCAAGAACGCCGGCGCGCAACATGCGGGCGACGCCAGCATGATATTCGAACGTATCGCGCCGGAGCAGCACGACACACTGGACGGCGTGCCCGAACCATCCGAAACGCCACGCCTGGTCGGACACCGGCAGGCCGCCGATATGCTCACCGCCGCCTATCGCGCGGGAAAGCTGCCGCATGCGCTGATCTTCTCCGGACCGATCGGCATCGGCAAGGCGACGCTTGCCTTCCATCTTGCACACCATCTCCTGAAGCACCCTGATTTCGCGCTGGCGCCGGAAAGCCTTGCCACGCCCGATCCGGCGTCGTCGCTGTTTCGCCAGATCGCCACCGGGGCGCATCCTTCCGTCCTGCATCTGACCCGGCCGCTTAACGACAAGACCAAGAGTTTCAAGACAGTCGTCACCGTCGATGAAATCCGCAAGGTGAGCCGCTTCCTGTCGCTGACCTCGCATGACGGCAGCTACAGGGTCGTCATCGTCGATCCGGCCGATGACATGAACACCAATGCCGCCAATGCCTTGCTGAAAAACCTTGAAGAGCCGCCGGCACGAACGCTGTTCATCCTGATCGTCCATGCTCCGGGCAGCCTGCTGCCGACGATCCGGTCGCGCTGTCAGGTGGTGCGATTGACGCCACTCGACGCCGACGACCTGATGGCGGTGCTGGAAACGACTGAGCCATTGCCGCCTGACGATCCGGCTGCGCGGGCGGCTTTGGTCGGCCGGGCAGGGGGTAGCGCGCGCAATGCCATCCTGTTGACGCAGTATGGCGGGCTGGAGATCGCTTCCACGCTCGACGCTCTCGTTACCGGAAGAAAGAGCGATGTCGGCGGCGCCTTCCGCCTTGCCGAAGCCGTCGCCGGCCGCGACCAGGCGATCCAGTTCGATATCTTCAACCGCCGGGCGCTTGACCTTTTGTCGGACGCGGCAAGCCAGGCGGCGCTGGCGGGCGACCTCGCGCGGGCCAAAACCCTGTCGGACACTTGGCATGAGGCGCTGGACGCTATATCTGAGACCGACACCTACAATCTCGACAAGAAGCAACACGCCTTGACCATGATCGACCGCCTGAATTCTGCAATGCGAATGTGACGGCCTTTTTGATGCATGCCGTTGCCCCTGGAAGCGGGGCCACTTTTGGACGGCATGCATGGCAGCGGGATGGCAATCGCCCCCCCGATGCGATATCCACCGCCACGCCTTTCCTTTCAGACATTCATGACGGTTCATTCATGTCACGCGACAAATTCTACATCACCACCCCGATCTTTTATCCGAACGGCAAGCCGCATATCGGTCATGCCTATACGGTCATTGCAACCGACGCACTGGCTCGCTTCCAGCGCCTGGACGGCAGGGACGTCTTTTTCCTGACCGGCACCGACGAACATGGCCTCAAGATGCAGCAAACGGCCGAGAAGGAAGGCATTACGCCTCTGGCGCTCGCCGATCGCAATTCGGCGATTTTCCGCGAGATGACCGAGGCGATGGGCGGCTCGAATGACGAGTACATTCGCACGACAGAACCGCGACACTATGAATCGTGCCAGGCAATCTGGAAAGCGATGGCCGCCAATGGCGACATCTATCTCGACCGCTATAGCGGCTGGTATTCGGTTCGCCAGGAAGCCTATTTCGACGAAGGTGAGACGACGCTCGGCGAGGATGGCGTGCGGCGCGAACCGCTTGGCTCGCCCGTCGAATGGAATGAAGAAGAGAGCTACTTCTTCCGGCTTTCTGCCTATCAGGACAAATTGCTGGCCCTTTATGACAGCCAGCCTGATTTCGTCGGGCCGACCGAACGCCGCAACGAGGTGCTGAGCTTCGTCAAGTCCGGGCTGAAGGATCTGTCGATCTCCCGTACGACCTTCAAATGGGGCGTGCCAGTGCCAGGCGACGACAAGCATGTGATGTATGTCTGGGTGGACGCCTTGACCAATTACATCACCGCCGCCGGCTATCCCGACACAAAGGCCGGGAAATGGCAGTATTGGCCGGCCACGCATATCATCGGCAAGGACATTGTCCGCTTTCATGCGGTCTACTGGCCGGCGTTTCTGATGTCGGCCGGCATCGAGTTGCCAAGCCGCGTTTTCGCGCATGGCTTCCTGTTCAATCGCGGCGAGAAAATGTCGAAATCGGTTGGCAATGTCGTCGATCCATTCGCGATGGTCGAGCACTATGGTCTCGACCAGGTGCGCTACTTCTTCCTGCGCGAGGTGCCGTTCGGCCAGGATGGCAGCTACAGCCATGACGCGATCGTCAACCGCACGAACGCCGACCTAGCCAACGGACTCGGTAATCTGGCGCAGCGCTCGCTGTCGATGATCGCCAAGAACTGCGACGGCGTGGTGCCGCAGCGCGGCGACCTTACGGATGCCGATGGCGCGATGCTGGATCGGACCGTCGCCGCCCTGGATAGCGCGCGCAAGGCGATGGCCGAGCAGGCTATCCATCTGGCGCTGGCGTCAATCTTCGGGGTGGTGGCGGAGGCCGACCGATACTTCGCCGGCGAGGCACCGTGGGCGTTGAAGAAAACCAATCCGGCGCGCATGGAAACCGTGCTGTGGACGACCGCAGAGGTCGTGCGTCGCGTGGCGCTGCTGTGTCAGCCCTTCGTCCCGGGATCGGCCAACAAGCTGCTCGACCTGCTGGCGGTGCCGGCGCAGAGCCGCGATTTCGCACATGTCCACGCAGACTATGCGCTGGTGCCTGGCACCGCATTGCCACCGCCGGAAGGCGTGTTTCCGCGTTATGTCGAACAGCCGGACGCGAACATCTGATGCTCGTCGACAGCCATTGCCATCTGGATTTTCCGGATTTTGCCGAGGAGCGGGAGGCCATTGTCGCCCGCGCCAAGGCGGCCGGAATCGGCCGTATGGTGACGATCTCGACCCGTGTGAAGCGATTCCAGCAAATCATTGAAATCGCCGAAACTTTCGATGACGTCTACTGTTCGGTCGGCACTCATCCGCACAATGCCGCGGAAGAATTGGACGTGACGTCGGTCGAACTCGTACGGCTGGCCGCTCATCCAAAAGTGGTGGCGATCGGCGAGGCCGGGCTCGACTATTTCTACGACAAGGCGCCGCGCGATGTGCAGGCACGGGGCTTTCGCAATCACATCGCCGCGGCGCGTGAGACAGGATTGCCGCTGGTCATCCATTCGCGCGATGCCGATGAAGACATGGCAGCCATCCTCGAAGACGAAACAGGGAAGGGCGCCTTCCCGTTCATCCTGCATTGCTTTTCCTCAGGGCGCCGGCTTGCTGAAATCGGTGTTGCGCTCGGTGGTTACGTGTCGTTCTCAGGCATCCTGACCTTCAAGAATTCGGCTGAGTTGCGCGCCATTGCCGCCGATGTGCCGCATGACCGACTGCTGGTCGAAACCGACGCGCCCTATCTGGCGCCCGTGCCGTTTCGCGGCAAGCGCAACGAGCCGGCCTATGTCGCCCATACCGCCAAGGTGCTGGCCGAAACGATCGGCGTCAGCGAGGCTGAAATCGCCGCGCTGACAACGAACAATTTCTTCCGCCTGTTCGGCAAGATGCCGCGACCTCCCGCTTGGCCGAGCAAAGCACCTGAACGATGACCGACCGGCTGCGCCTCACCATTCTCGGCTGCGGCTCGTCGCCAGGCACGCCGCGCATCACCGGCGACTGGGGCAATTGCGATCCGGACAATCCGAAGAACCGCCGCATGCGCACCGCCGCACTGGTCGAGCGGATCGCGGCCAATGGCAGCCGCACAACCGTCGTTATCGACACCGGGCCGGATTTCCGCCAGCAGATGCTGCTGGCCGGCGTCAGGCGCATCGATGCGGTCGTCTATACGCACCCACATGCCGACCATATTCACGGTATCGACGACCTGCGTGGTTTCGTGCTCGATCAGCGCCAGTTGATCGATATCCACGCCGACAGCGCAACAATGCTTCGGCTGCGGGAGGCGTTTAGCTACTGTTTCGAGACGCCGCAGGGCAGTTCCTATCCGCCGATCGTCAAGCCGCATCTCATCGATCACGCCAGGGCATTGGTCATCGAAGGAGAGGGGGGTGCCCTCACCCTCGAGCCGTTGCCGCAGATCCATGGCGACATCATATCGCTCGGCTTTCGCGTCGGCGCGCTCGCTTATTGCCCTGATATCAGCGGCTTTCCGGAGGCCACAGCCGAACGGCTGCGCGACCTCGACGTGCTGATCATCGACGCGCTGCAGTACCGGACGCACCCAAGCCATTTCTCACTTGGCGAGGCGCTTGAATGGATCGAGCGGCTGGCACCAAGACACGCCGTGCTGACGCATATGCATGTGCCGCTCGACTACGCCGCGGTCATGGCTGAGACCCCAGCCAATGTCGAGCCGGCCTATGATGGAATGGTGATCGAAATCCCTTACGACTCAGCGCGATAGGAACAGCTCTTCACACCGATGCCGTGCAGACAGCAATGTATGCGGCGAAGGCTGCGGCGGTGGATCTTGTCGGCTTGGATCGGCTTCGACGGCGAAAAGCGGCTGTCCGTCAGCGTATGAAAAACATCGGGCTATTTCCAGCCTTACCTCAACGCGAAAGTTCCATAATCTATCTTATGCGACTTTCTGTTGTGGGCTGGCGCCTTCGCAGCAAAGTGTGGCGTGACTGGGAGCATTGTGAATGCCGTCATGCCTCTCGTCACCTTGTCGCAAGTCACCTTTGTCGCAAGATGAGCCGCAGCGCGTCTGACGCAGTCCAGGAGATCGCTACTGCCGGCTGAGTGCCCGTTCTGGGGGCGAAGTCATCTCAGGTTTCATCACCTGCGTCACACCCGCAGTTCAAAGGTGGGCGTTGAACGGGCAAATCAGACGGTGCAGGATCGGCTTGTGAAGGAGCTGCGCTTTGTGCCGAGTTCGTTGCGGATTTCATTCCTGTTCGGCAAGGCGCCCCGCAATCCTAGAGACATGAACCTTCGCCGATCGTGAGAATCTGAACGGCGCGATTTGCCGGAAGGAGTTCCGCGTCCGCGATGATCTGATGGCCGCTTGAGTTCCATGCAGGGCAGCACATCCCTGCCCTGCATGGGACATTCGACAAGCTGCGCTCGGTTCACAGATGGGAGATCGTGGAGAACAACCACACGCAAGGCTGTCGGCCCTTGATGCGGGCGATAGCTGGCATGTCGGCGGACATCATGAAACCTTTTAATTTTTGGCCCGTTATCGCGGTTATGTCCGGGGCCAAATTCAAGCGGAGATCGGTCGAGGGTGCCAAACCGCGCGGTGCTGAAAAGTCGCGCCCGGAAAGGGCCTCGGCGGTCGAAGCCGTGCCCGAGCCCGACGGCCAGGCCGCGCCCGAGGTCAACGGCCAGTCCGCACCGCCGCCGGAGGCTGTCGAACCCAGTCCAGAACTGACGCCCGAAGAGGCGGAGCAGGCGCGCAAGCGATATTTGCTGCGGCGCTTCTGGATCAGCGCGCGCGGCTACTGGGGCCGCAGCGGCGATCGGCTCGCCTTGCCGTTCACGATCGGACTGTTGATATTGATATGCGTCAACGTCGGCTTCCAGTATGGGATCAATCGCTGGAACCGCGCGATTTTCGACGCCCTCGAGCAGCGTGATGCCCACACCGTTTATGTTCTAAGCGCTGTTTTCGTGCCGCTCGTGCTCGGAAGCGGGAGCCTTGTCGTCGCGCAGGTCTACCTGCGCATGACGATCCAGCGCCGTTGGCGTTCCTGGCTAACCACCGCGGTCATCGCGCGCTGGCTGGCCAACGGCCGATACTACCAGTTGAACCTCGTCAGCGGCGACCACCAGAACCCAGAGGCCCGCATGACCGAGGATCTGCGCATCGCCACCGAATCCCCGGTCGATTTCACCGCCGGCGTCCTCAACGCGTTCCTGTCGGCCTCGACCTTTATCGTCGTGCTGTGGACCATCGGCGGCGCGCTCACCCTGCCGATCGGCGGCGAGAGCATCACCATCCCCGGCTTCCTGGTGATCACCGCAATGATCTATGCCGCCATCACCTCCACCTCGATGGTGGTCATCGGCCGCAACTTCGTCCAGCTGTCCGAGCGGAAGAACCAGGCGGAGGCCGAACTGCGCTACACGCTGACTCGCGTGCGCGAAAACGGCGAGAGCATCGCCTTGCTCGGCGGTGAGGAGGAGGAGCGTAGCGGCATCGACAGGAATTTCGGCCATGTGCTGAGGCAATGGGCGCTGCTGACCGGCCAGCACATGCGCACGGCGGCGGTGTCGCAGGGATCGAGCCTGTTCGCGCCGGTCGTGCCGATTTTGCTTTGCGCACCGAAGTTTCTCGAAGGCTCGATGACACTTGGACAAGTCATGCAGGCTGCCTCTGCCTTTGCCATCGTGCAGGGCGCATTCGGGTGGCTGGTCGACAACTATCCCCGTCTCGCCGACTGGAACGCCTGTGCTCGGCGCATCGCCTCGCTGATGATGTCGCTCGACGGGCTCGAGCGCGCCGAGCAGAGCGACGCGCTCGGACGCATCAGCCGCGGTGAAACCGAAGGTGGTGCCATACTGAGCCTGGACGATCTCTCCGTGACGCTCGACGACGGCACCGCAGTGGTCAAGGAAACCGAGGTCGCGATCGAACCGGGCGAGCGGGTGCTGGTGGCCGGCGAATCCGGTTCGGGCAAGAGCACGCTGGTGCGGGCCGTGGCAGGCCTGTGGCCGTGGGGTGGCGGCGGCGTCAATTTCCGTGCCGGCAGGCGCCTGTTCATGTTGCCGCAACGCCCCTACATCCCCTCCGGGACGCTGCGCCGCGCGGTTGCCTATCCCGCTGCCGCAGACAATTGGACGCTGGATAAGATCAACGCTGCCCTCGACAAGGTGGGGCTAAACTATCTCGCCGACAGGATTGAGGAGGACGCGCCATGGGACCAGATCCTGTCGGGCGGCGAGAAGCAGCGGCTCGCCTTCGCGCGTCTACTGCTGCACACGCCCGATATCATCGTGCTCGATGAAGCAACGTCGGCACTCGATGAGAAGAGCCAGGACAAGATGATGGAGATGGTCATCCACGAATTGCCTGACGTCACCATCATCAGTGTGGCACATCGCGCCGAGTTGGAAGCCTTCCATAGCCGCAAGATCACATTGGAGCGGCGCGAGGGCGGCGCAAAGCTTGTCAGCGATATCGATCTTGTCCCGCGCAAGGGCAGACGGAACTTGCTCGGGCGCGCCTTGTGGGGCTCCGGCGCGTCAAATCGAAAGGCGGCACGACCTTAGATAATACGGCCAGATGATACCGCGGGATAAGGTGGCGGTGAGCGCTGTGGCTTTTGCGCAAACCTTTTTGTCCGAAGCGCGTTGTTCCTTCTCGAAACCGAGGAGACAAACATGCAGATGAAGTCGCAGACATCAGGCGAAGCCGCCAAGCAACGGCATATCCAACGCGGCATTGATGCCAAGGACAAAGCCAAGGGCAACGGCAAGGCTCAACGTGCAATGCAAGCCGGCGCCCGCAAATATCCTGAGCCGCCCTTTCCCAAGCAACATCAGCCCAAGCCGGGGCATGAATGGGCGATTGAGCCCCCTCCTCTCTACGATGCGCCCTATTACCTGGGGTCGAAAAAACTCGACGACAAGGTAGCGCTCATCACGGGCGGCGATTCCGGAATCGGCCGTTCGGTGGCCGTGCTGTTTGCCCGCGAGGGCGCGGACATTGCGATCGTTTATCTGGCCGAAGACAAGGACGCCGAAGAGACCAAGGCGGCCGTCGAAAGAGAGGGGCGGCGCTGTATTCTGATAAGGGCCGATGTCAGCGAACGCAAACACTGCCACAACGCGGTGGAGGTCACGGTGCAGAAATTCGGCCGGATCGATGTGCTGGTCAACAACGCTGCTTTCCAGATACATTCCAGCGACTTCAGCGACCTGACCGAGGCACATTTCGACACGACGCTGAAGACCAATCTCTATGGCTATTTTCATATGGCGCAGGAAGTGGTGCCGCATATGAAGCCAGGCTCGGCTATAATCAACACCGGCTCAGTGACCGGCATCGAAGGTTCAAGGCAACTCGTCGACTATTCGATGACAAAGGGCGGTATTCACGCATTTACGCGCGCGCTTTCGGGCAACCTCATCGGCAAGGGAATTCGGGTGAACGCCGTTGCGCCGGGCCCGGTGTGGACACCGCTCAATCCATCGGACAAGGAAGCAGACGACGTCTCGAAATTCGGTGCGGACACGCCGATGAAACGGCCTGCACAGCCGGAAGAGCTCGCACCCGCGTATGTGTTCCTCGCCTCGCCACATTGCTCGAGCTACATTACCGGCGAAATCTTGCCGGTGGTCGGCGGTTACTGACGTGAGGACAAAAGACACTGACGCGTGATGACCAGGAGATGTATGGGCCGCATGCGTTTCACAGTGACGTTCACCTATGTTGCGTACCCGTATCTGCAGGGAAATAGCGAAACCTGCACCCGACGCGGCGGAGCCGGATGAAGATCCGCTTATTCCCCTGCGTTGCCGAGGCGGTGTTCTCCGCAGGATTGGATCATGTTGGATCGGCCGGCCAGCCGCCGCGACGACTGGCCGAACCGAGTAGCCTCACTCGGCTGCCTGCAGGTTTACCTTGCTTTCCGCGATTTCGGTGAGCTTGCGATCGGTCGCTTGTTCTTCCTTCAGGTTCTTGGCCAGCACGTTGGCGCAGTCGCTGCGACCAAGCTGCTTGGCCCAGGCGATGAGCGTGCCATAGCGGGTCATTTCATAGTGCTCGACGGCCTGCGCCGAGGCTATCAGCGCCGCATCGAGTACCTCCTTGTCGTCGACGTCGCCGCTTACGTCGTCGGCTTCCTCGAGAATGCCGTCGATTGCCGGGCAGTTGACCTCCTTGGCCTTAACGCCATGCAACTCGAACACCTGCTCGACGCGCTCGATATGGCCCCTGGTCTGGTCGAGATGTTTTTCGAATCCGGCTTTCAATTGCAGGTCGGTTGCCTTGTCGATCATCTTCGGCAGCGCTTTCTCGATCTGCCTTTCGGCGTAGTAGATGTCGCGCAGCGTGTGTACGAAGAGATCGTCGAGTGTCTTGATGTCCTTCGAAAAGAAGCCCATGGCCTCGCCTTTCATTGTTATCAAGGTTGATTTCGGCTGCGGTTTTTGCCCGCCGCCTGCGAAAGCCGGGACTCGTCCCGGCTTGCTGGTCAACGTGCCGGTACCGGAGGAGTTCCTGGTCTCCGGGGCGAAACCGTTACTCCTTTTTCGAAACGCCGCGATCCGCGTCCGATGGGAGCCTTTGTGTCGATCACACGTTCTAACCGGAATGCAAACCGGAACGGTGAAAGGTCGGCAGAATGTATTTCATTGCGTTGGCGACGGACTACGATGGCACGCTGGCTCATGACGGGACAGTCTCCAGGAAGACCCTCGCTGCCCTTGAACGGTTCAAGAAAAGCGGCCGCAAGCTGCTTCTCGTGACCGGGCGCGAACTGCCCGATTTGAAGCATGTTTTTTCCGAAATCGGCCTTTTCGACAAGGTCGTCGCCGAGAATGGAGCGCTGATCTACACGCCCGCCAGTGAGGAAGAACGGGTGATTTCGCCGCCGCCGGAACCCAAATTCGTTGCCAGGTTGAAGAAGCAGGGCGTCAAGCCGCTTTCGGTCGGGCGGTCGATCGTCGCAACCTGGGAACCCCATCACGCCACCGTGCTCGAGGTCATCAAGGAGCTGGGGCTGGAGCTGGAAATCATCTTCAACAAGGGCGCGGTGATGATCCTGCCGAGCGGCATCAACAAAGCCACCGGACTGGCTGCGGCACTACAGGATCTTCGGCTTTCGCCACACAATGTGGTGGGCGTCGGCGACGCCGAGAATGACCATGCCTTCCTGCAGGCGTGCGGCTGCAGCGTCGCCGTCGATAACGCAATTCCCGCTGTCAAGGCCACAGCCGATCTGGTCATGCGTGGCGCACGTGGGAAGGGCGTGGAGGAACTGACCGACAGACTGATCAAGCGTGATCATGAGATCGTGCCGAGGCGCCATGACGGCATCGTTCTCGGATCGGCCGGCGGCAACGAGATTTATTTGTCGCCGACCGATACTGTCCTCATTGCCGGCAGTTCGGGCATCGGCAAATCCACTTTGGCCACCGCGCTGACTGAACGCTTCATCGAGACCCGGTTTCAGTTCTGCGTCTTCGATCCCGAGGGCGACTATGACGGTCTCGAAGGCGCTGTTCGGCTGGGAGACGGCTCCAGCGCGCCGACAAAGGCGCAAGTGCTGGATCTTATCGCCAAGGCCGAAAGCAATATCGTCGTCAATGGGCTGTCCCTGCGCGTCAATGAGCGACCGGATTTCTTTGCCGACCTGCTGCCTGGCCTCGGCAGTTTCCGCCGTCGCACAGCGAGACCGCATTGGCTCCTGATCGACGAAGCACACCATCTCCTGCCCAAGCGGCGCGACGATACGCGGGCAGTCCTATCATTGGAATTGCCTGGCACGATCTTGATCACCGTTCACCCGGAAGCGATCTCGACCGACGCCTTGCGCCTGGTGACAGCCATCATTGCGCTTGGCCCCAAGGCGAAGGACGTCGTGAAGGTCTTCTGCAAAGTGACCGGCATCGAGCCGCCTAAGGAGATCTCCTCGCCCAAGGGCGAGCGCGTGTTGTTCTGGCGGCCGCAGAAACGCAAGAAATTCGCCATGGTCAAGGTGATCGAGCCACGCCAGTCGCTCAAGCGGCACAGCCGCAAATATGCCGAGGGGCAACTCGATGAGGCGGGCAGTTTCTATTTCCACGGTCCCGACGATGCGATGAATCTCAGGGCCCACAATCTGATGATTTTCGCCCAGATGGCAGAGGGCATAGACGACAAGACCTGGGAGTTTCACCTGCGCGCCGGCGACTATTCCAAATGGTTCCGCCAACAGATCAGAGACAAGGACCTGGCACGCGAAACGGCCGAGGCGGAAAAGGACGAAACGCTTTCAGCCGAGGAAAGCCGCAAGCGCGTACTCGACGCGGTTCGGCGGCGATATACGGCGCCCGCCACGGCGCCGGAGGAATAGCCAGTGTTCAAAAACCTCAAATGATCAGTTGGTCTATTCTGATCGGCAGATCACGAATGCGCTTGCCCGTAGCATGATATACGGCGCTGGCCACGGCCGCCGCCGTCCCGACATTGCCGAGTTCCCCCAATCCTTTGACGCCGGCTGGATTGACGTCCAGATCCACCTCCGGAACAAGGATGACGTCGACTTGTTTGATGTCCGCGTTGACCGGCACCAGATAATCCTGCAGGTCACGATTGACATAGCGGGCGTTGCGCCGGTCGATTTCCGTCGCCTCGTGAAGGGCCTGGCCAATACCCCAGATCATGCCCCCCATCAGTTGGCTGCGCGCGGTGCGCGTGTTCATGATACGCCCCGCGGCAAAGGCACCGACGATGCGCGGCACGCGGATTTCGCGTGTGTAACTGTTGATGCGGACTTCGACGAACTCGGCGCCAAAGGCATATTTCACCGAATCCTTGTCTTGATCGCCGCCGTGGAATTCCGCCTGCCCGGCATAGAGTTTATTCAGCGCTTCCGGCGTCGAACCCTTTGGCGCGAACTCGGCATATTCCTCTATCGCACCGACCTGCATCGCCTTGAAGACATCCGACAGCTTGGCGGATTTGCCGCCGCTTGCCACGATCTTCTCTTGCTCCATCTCCAGCTTGGCATTGCCGGAACCAGCCAACGGCCCGTCTCCAGCAACGGCCGCTGCGAAAAGCTTCTCGCGCACCGCGTCACAGGCCTTCAAAACCGCCGAGCAAACGCTCGCAGTCGAAATCGAGCCGCCCGAGACCGGCGCCGGCGGCAGTGCACTGTCGCCCATCTCGACGCTGACCTTGTCCATTCCTATCCCCAGACGTTCGGCCGCCGCCTGCCCTGCCACGGTACGCACACCGGTGCCGATCTCATGCGAGCCGCACTGAACGCGAACCTGGCCATCGGCGGTCAGGCGGACACGGGCGGCGCATGGTGCGCTGGCCGTTGGATAGATGGCGGTTGCGCAACCCATGCCGACCAGCCAGTCGCCATCGCGCATCGACCCGACCGCGGCATCGCGCTTCGACCAGCCGAAGGCTTCCGCCGCCTGTTCGTAGCATTTGACCAGCGACCGGCTGGAGAACGGCTTGCCGCCGATAGGTTCTTTCCCCGGCTCGTTGACACGCCGAAACTCGACAGGATCCATACCAAGCGCGACGGCCATTTCGTCCATGGCGTTTTCGAGCGCGTAGACATAGGGCGTCTCGGGCGGCGAGCGCATGTAGCCCGGTGTGTTGCGATCGGCATGGACGAGCGAGACGTTGGTGAGCACCGAACCATAGTTGTACATGCGGCCGGTGGCTGACGTGCCGCCGACGACATAAGAGTCAGGGCGTGATGTCACCTCCCAGCCCTCATGTCCGAACGCCATTATGCGGCCGTCCTTGTCGGCGCCTATGCGGATTCGATGCCGCGTCTCGGCGCGATAGGTCTGGGTGTTGAATGCCTGCATACGGCTGACGACGCAGCGCACCGGCCGTCCGACACGACGCGCGGCAATCGCGACAATTGCCGTGCGAGCGGTCATCGGTCCCTTGGAGCCGAAGGCGCCGCCGACATAAGGGCTGACAATCCGCACATTGGCGGGATCGATCTTCAACTGCCGGGCGAGTTCGATTTTCCAGCCGGTGACATTCTGGCTTGGCTCATGGACAGTGAGTTGATCGCCTTGCCACATCGCCGTGGTCGAAAACAGTTCGATCGGATTGTGATGCTGGGTCGGCGTCGAGTATTTCTGGTCGATCTTGACGGCAGCGGATGCATAGGCAGCGTCGAAGTCGCCAGCTTTAACATCCTCCTTGAATATCGGGCTCTTCCCCGCTGCGGCCTCTGTCTCCACCCCTTTGGAATCGAAGCTGGCGCTGGAAGGTTGGTCTTCATAGTCGGCGCGGATCAACATTGCCGCTTCCTCCGCCGCCTCGAATGTCTCGGCAACAACCAGCGCGATGATCTGGCCGTCGTGGAAAATTGTCCTGTCATGCAAGGGTGCTATGGAGCTTGCACCGGTGTTGCCAAATTTCGGCTTATCGGTCTTGTCCATGTCGCCATAGGTTATGATATGCAGCACTCCGGGGACCGCCCTGGCGTCATCCGTGTGGAGTTTGGAAACCTTGCCTCGAGCGATGCTGCTGGTTGCAAGGGCACCATATGCAACATTGGCTGTGGCGATGTCGGCCGGATAGTTGGCCTGCCCGGTAACTTTCAATCTGCCGTCTATGCGGACAACCGGTTCGCCTTGGTTTTCTTTTGGAACTGGCGCGGCTTGGTTCATGGCTCAGACCTTCATGTCGCGAGTTTCGAGCAGCGCGCGCACCAGGGTGCGCTTTCCGAGCGGCACCTTGAACGCATTGTGTTCGCGCGGTTTGGCATCGGCAAAAGCGGCGTCGGCAGCCTTTTCGGCCACATCTTCTTCCATCACCTTGCCTTGAAGCGCGGCCTCCGCCGCCCTCGCCCGCCATGGCACGGTTGCGACCCCGCCTAGCGCTATGCGCGCTTGTCTGACGGTGTCTCCGTCCATGTCCAGCGCAACGGCCGCGGAGGCGAGCGCGAACGCATAGGATTCGCGATCGCGTATCTTCAGGTAGCGCGAGCGGCGGCTCCATGCTTCGAGCGGAACATCGATGGCGACGATGACTTCATCGGCGGCCAGATCCGTCTCGATGTTGGGCGTGTCGCCGGGAAGCCGATGCAGTCTGGCGAACGGGATCTTGCGTGGACCATGCCGTCCCTCCACCTCGACGACCGCATCGAGAGCAATCAGGGCTTGGGCGAAATCGCCGTGATAGGTAGCGATGCAGGCATCGCTGGTGCCGAGCACGGCATGCTGGCGGTTGAGCCCTTCCATCGCGGCGCAGCCGGAACCGGGCTCACGCTTGTTGCACTGCCAGGAGGTTTCGCGAAAATACTCGCAGCGCGTTCGCTGCAGCACGTTGCCGGCAAGGCTCGCCATATTGCGAAGCTGGCCGCTGGCGGCGAATTTCAGACTATCGGCAAGGAGCGGGCAGCGGCGCCTGACGTCGCTGTTATCAGCTGCCTCGCCCATGCGAACCAGCGCCCCGAACCGGATGGTATCATCGCTTACCCTGATCTGCCGCAGGGCAGGCTCGGCAAGATTGTTGAGGTCGAGCAGTCGCTCAGGCTGCGCGACGCCAAGCTTCATGTAGTCGGCCAGATTGGTGCCGCCGGCGATGAACTGGGTATTGGCCTGTGTTGGCGCAACATGCCTGGCGTCGAGGTGGGACGCCATGGCGATCGCCACCGAAACACTCGTTGGTCTTTCATAGACGAAAGGACGCATCCTAGGCCCTCCTGATCTCGTCGCGTGCCTGGACGATCGCCGCGACGATGTTGGGGTAGGCAGCGCATCGGCACAGATTGCCGCTCATATACTCGCGAATGTCATTGTCCGACCCGGCATGGCCTTCGTTGATGCAGCCGATGGCGGACATGATCTGGCCCGGCGTGCAGTAGCCGCATTGAAAGGCGTCATGGTCGACAAAGGCCTGCTGCACCGGATGCAGCTCTCCGTCAGCTGAAGCCAGGCCTTCCACGGTCGTGACCTCGCGGCCTTGGTTCATGACGGCGAAGCTCAGGCAGGAGAGCACCCGCTTCCCATCGACAAGAACGGTGCAGGCACCGCATTGGCCGTGGTCGCAACCTTTCTTTGTTCCGGTCAGGCCAACATGATCACGCAGTGCGTCGAGTAGGCTCGTGCGATTGTCGAGTGCGAGGGTGTAGGCCTGCTTGTTGATCCGCATCGAAATCGTCGACAGATCGCGCGGCTCGGCCGCTTTGGCGGTCGGTGACTCGGCGGCTTTCGTCGACGTGGCTACAAGGGGCATTGCCGCTGCTGCCGAAACAGAGCCCGTCATGAAGGTGCGTCTGCTCAGGCCGCCGGGACTTGTGGAATTAGACATGGCTGGTTTCCAACTGGCTGAGGTCTCAAGCGGACCAAACTGCTCGCGGGAAACAAAGTTCCGTCCTCACATCGCTGTGATCGCTTCTTTTGCGGGGCGGTCACGTGGAACTTCACCAGCAACGCGGTGGTTGTCTTCGTCAGGCTCCAACGAAGGAGACGAGCATGAGCAGTGACCAGAGCGATCGACGCAGCGATCAGAAAGAAGGCCCTGTCTTTTCGGCTGAACAGGCGCGGCAAGGCGAGATCATCTTGCGGACCCGCACACGCCGTATCATCTTCGTCGCAGGCCTCGTCGGTATTGTGATCCTCATAGCTGTGGTGAGATTCGCTGTCGGCTGAATGGCTTCGGCTGCAATCCCCGAAAATGCCAACTGTCACGCTGGCCTGTTCGTCAGGAACTTTTGTGAACAGCTGCCGTTGACCCGAAAAAAGCGGTCGGCGCCTTTGCTTGAGAGTTCTCCCGTGGACGCGAAAACCGAAACCAAAGAACCAGACAAAACCAGAGATCCGCGCGGGGCTTCGAGCAAGGCCAGATCGGATGCGTCGGCAAAACGCAAGGGCGATGCGGCGCAGCCCGGCACTCCGGAGCGCGAAGCGCGGGACAAGGGGGCGGATAATCAAAAGCCCAGCCTCCAAAGCTTCCCCCGGCGGCACCCTTACATATCCATTACAATCCTGATCGTGCTGTCGCTGGCCGCCGGGGGAATGACCATGTGGTGGCTGAACGCACGCCAATATGAATGGACGGACGATGCCTTCATCGACGCCCGCACGATAACCATCGGCGCCGAAATATCGGGACGTATCACCGACCTGGCGGTGACCGACAACCAACCGGTCAAGGCGGGCGACGTCCTGTTGCGCATCGATGACAGCGACTATCAGGCCGGCCTCAAGCAAGCCGATGCCGGCGTAACCTCGGCGCAAGCCGACATTGTCGAGATGAGGGCTCAGATTGAAGCCCAAAACGCAAAGGTCGATGCAGCGCAGAAGCAGATGGCGCAGGCCCAGGCGGCACTCGATTTCGCCAAGGCCGAGGACCAGCGCAACCGTGACCTTCTGGCCAAGGGCACAGCGACCCAACAGCAGGCACAGCAGGCAGCGTCGACGCTGCGCCAGGATCAGGCTGCTCTCGATAGTGCTGTGGCCAATGTGGCTGCCGCGAAGAGCCAGGTCGTTGTCTTGCAGGCACAGGTCAAGAGCGCCGAAGCCAAACTCGGTCAGGCCAAGGCGAGCCAGGACCAAGCGCGCACAACACTGTCCCGCACCACCATCACGGCACCGGTTTCCGGACGAGCAACCAGCATCTCGGTTGCCAACGGTTCCTATGCCCAACCCGGCCAGGTGCTGATGATGTTTGTTCCCGACGAGGTTTGGGTGAAGGCCAATTTCAAGGAAACCCAGCTCGATCTGATGCGGCCGGGGCAGCCGGTCGACATCGACATCGACGCCTATCCGGAAAGATCCTTCCATGGCCGCGTCGACAGCATCCAGGCGGGCAGCGGCACCGCCTTCAGCCTGCTGCCGGCAGAAAACGCCACCGGCAATTTCGTCAAGGTGGTGCAACGCGTGCCGGTGAAGATCGTCTTCGACAAACCACCTGGCGTGCTGCTGGGCCCGGGCCTGTCGGTGGTGCCGGCGGTCAAGGTGCGATGAGCGACGAAATGGTCAGCGACCATAGCGAAAGCCGGTCCGCCGCCGGTGGGCGCAATCCATGGCTGATCGCTATCGTCGTCTCCATCGCGACCTTCATGCTGGTGCTCGATACCTCGATCGCCAACGTAGCGCTACGAAACATCGCCGGCAGCCTGGCGGCCGGGATGGACGAAAGCACGTGGGTGATCACCACCTATCTGGTCGCGAATTCTGTGATCATACCGATCAGCGGCTGGCTGGCCAGCGTGATCGGACGGAAGCGCTACTACATGCTTTGCGTCGCGACCTTCACCATCGCATCGCTGCTATGCGGCCTCGCGCCCAATCTGGAAATGCTCATCCTGTTCAGGATCTTGCAGGGCCTCGGCGGCGGCGGCATGGCGCCGAGTGAACAGTCCATCCTTGCCGACACGTTTCCGCCCGAAAAACGTTCCCAGGCTTTTGCCCTTTATGGCATAGCCGTCATCGTCGCACCGACGGTCGGCCCGACCATCGGCGGCTGGCTGACCGACCATTTCTCCTGGCACTGGATTTTCTTCATCAACGTGCCCTTCGGCATCATGTCGCTGGCTTTGGTGCAGTGGCTGCTCGTCGAGCCGGACGTGATCGAGCGCGAACGCCGGGAACGGCTGAAGGGCGGCCTCAGAATAGATTGGGTTGGGTTCTTCCTGGTCGCCACCGCACTTGGCTCCCTGGAAATCTTCCTCGACGAAGGTCAGCGCAACGATTGGTTCGCATCGGGTTTCATCACGGCTTTTGCAGTGATTTCGGCGATCTCGTTCCTGCTGCTCATCCCCTGGGAATTCCGCCACCGCGATCCAATCGTCGACATCCGTCTGCTGTTCGGCCGCCAGTTCGGTATGTCATTCCTGGTGATGATGGCAGTCGGCGCTGTGCTGTTCAGCACGACGCAGTTGATGCCACAGCTGCAACAGACCGCCTTCGACTACACGGCGACCCTGTCAGGCCTCTCGATGATGCCCGGCGGCATTGCCATGCTGATGCTGATGCCGATTTCCGGATTTGCCGCAGGCATCGTTCAGCCCAAATATTTGATCATGATGGGCATGTCTGTTGTGGTGCTCGCCCTGTGGCACATGACGTCGCTCACCCCGGATGCCAGCTTCCGCTTCTTTGCCTTTGCGCGCATCTTCCTGATGATCGGCCTGCCGTTCCTGTTCATCCCGATTTCGACGGCGGCTTACGTCGGTCTCGCTCCGCAGCAAACGAACCAAGCGTCGGCGCTGATCAACGTTGCCCGCAACATCGGCGGCAGCATCGGCGTGTCGCTGTCCAACACGGTGATCGCCCAGAACGCGCAACTGCATCAGGCAAATCTTGTCGGCCACACCGTGCAATCCTCACCAACCTACCAACAGATGCTGCGTCAGGTAACCGAGCACTTCGTCGCTCAGGGCTCACCGATGGTCGAAGCGAAGCAGCAGGCGATCGGTTGGCTCGGACAATTGATCGCGCGTCAGGCTTCATTGCTCGCCTATATCGACGTGTTTGGGTACTGCGCAATCGTGACGGCCCTGTTCGTTCCCCTCGCCTTGCTGTTGCGGTCGTCAAACCCGAAGCCCGACCGGCGATAGCTATGCCTTGCCTGCATGTCGCGATCTTTCGATTGGAACTCTCTCGCTGGCTCTCCGTTCAGACTTTACAGAACAGGGAGAACAGTCATGCCACGAGGCGAAAAATCGAAATATTCCGACAAGCAGGAACGCAAAGCTGATCATATTGCGGAAGGTTATGAGAAGCGCGGCGTCTCCGGGCAAGAAGCCGAAAGGCGGGCATGGGCGACCGTCAACAAGGACGATGGCGGCGGCAAGAAAGAAGGCGGATCCGGGCGCGGCAAACACACCGGCCATCCTGCGGCGCACAAGGGCGGCAAAAGCGGCGGCACGGCATCCGCATCACGGTCCGCCGCAAGCCGATCGGAATCGGCCAAGAAAGCTGCAGCAACACGTAAGCGGAATGCCGAACACCACGTTCATTGACCTGGACGAAGCCATTCAGGCTGACAAGGCCCAAGCCGATGGGAGTACGTGCATGAAGTCGCAGCTTGTCAACGAGATCAGCGGGCAAAGGACATTTGTCTTGGTGCTCGAGCCCCGCGAAGAAGCGTTCGCCGCACTGACCGGCTTCGCGGTCGACCAGAAAATCGGCAGTGCGTCCTTGACCGCCATCGGAGCTTTCGAAAGCGCGACCGTGGGTTGGTTTGATCCGAATGCGAGGACCTATTGCAGAATCCCGATCGACGAGCAATGCGAGGTCCTTAGCGCGATCGGCGACGTAGCGCTCGGCGACGATGGCGAGCCCAGCCTGCACGTCCACGCGGTGCTCGGATTGAGCGACGGCACCACCCGGGGTGGACATCTGCTTGACGGCATCGTTCGGCCAACGCTTGAAATCACCTTGGTGGAAGCGCCCGGCCACCTTCGCCGCCGCAAGCGTCCTGAACTCGGCGTCGCTTTGATCGATCTGGACTCGTGAAGCCCAAAACCGGCCTGGGCTCGCTCAAGGCGATCTTGTCACGCCTTCTTCTCCGCCGGCACCTTGTCCGGTGCGGCTTCCCAACCAAAAACACTGCGACCGCCAAGCAGATGCGACTGGTCGAATTCTCCGGCGACAATTTCCTTCAGGCTGGGGCCGGTGACGTATCGCTCGACCTGCCGCGACTGGTCGTCCAACCGCTTCAAGGCGCCGATTTCTTCGTCATGACCAAGTTTCGCCTTTTGCACGGCGGACTTCAGCACACCGATGGTCTCGTCATAGACTTTTAGAGGTACAGGGAAAGGATGCCTGTCCTTGCCGCCATGCGCCAGCGAGAAGCGGCCGGGATCGGAAAAACGGCACGGCGCGCCATGCACCACTTCGGCGACAAGGGCCAGCGCGCGCACCGTGCGCGCACCGACACCTGGTACCAGAAGGAGCTCGGAAAAATCCTCAGGGCCACGTTCGGCGGCGGCCGCCATGTTTCCATGCAGCCGACGCATGATGACATCGCTTTCGCGCACATCGTGATGAGATGGCATGATCAGATGCGGCAGCAACAGCTGTTGCGGTGCCAGTGCCGCACCGCGCTCCAATGCGGCGAACTCCTTGAGGATGCGATCCGGCCCAAGGTCCTGCAACAGATCCAACTGTCCCTGGCGCGAAGCTTCGGCGCGACGGTCGGTCAGATTGACGATCTCGCCTTGATTGGCGCCCTCAATGGCGGTGTGCGGCTGATCGACGAAACTCGTCAAACCTTCGGACAGCCAATGATAGCGGCGCGCCACCTTGCTGTCGCCGTTCATGCCTTGCTGGACCACGACCCAGTCGCCGTCATCGGTAACGATGAACCCGTGCAGATAAAGATCGAAGCCATCCTGGACGGCGGCGCTGTCCACTTTGGCGACAAGCCGGCTGACGGTTGCCAGGCCCGCTCCGTCAAAACCAACACGCTCGCCGATGATTGCAAGTTCATGCGGGGTCTTGCGCGAATGCGTGCCGCGGCCGCCGCAGACATGAATGCCAAGTTCGCCGGAGAGCGGCGTCAGACCGCGTTTCAAGGCGCCGACGACGCTGGTCGTGATACCGGACGAGTGCCAGTCCATACCCATGACGGCGCCAAAGGATTGGAACCAGAACGGGTGCGCCAACCGGCGTAGCAACTCGTTGCGACCGTAGTGATGAATGATTGCCTCGCACATCACGGCGCCCAGGCGCGTCATGCGGTCGCCAAGCCATTTCGGCACGCGTCCACCGTGAAGTGGAAGATCAGCACTTCCCGATCGTTGCGCCACGTCTGTTCCTATGCCTGCCGTTCCCTCGATAGATAGGTACCCCAGACCGCACGAAGAAGCACTCGATGCTTCTGGCTGGCTGACGCCCCGCGACATCAAGTCCAGTGCGAGAGAACCATCTCCATCTCGACCGTTTCGACCTGCTGCGCAAATCGCTGGTGATAAACGGTCAGCAGCGCGTCATGGGTCGCGTCGGAAGAACTGCACAGCGCGTCCGTAACGAGAACCACGCGATACCCGAAATCGATTGCTCCGAGCACCGTGGCCAGAACGCATACGTCGGTTTCGCCGCCAGTGATGACCAGCGTATCGATATCGCGCTCGGTCAAAAAAGCCCTGAGCAGGCCCTCAAACCAGGGCGAGTAGATGTGCTTGTCGATGACTGCGGCCGGCGGGCAATAAGCGGCCAAAGCCGGCAACAGTCCGACCATTTCGTCGCCGATACTTTCGATCGTCATCGAGGTCCAGCGTTCATAGTAGCGTTTCCATGTGCCGACACCTTGCCCCGGCTTCTGGGCAGGCAGGAAGCGCGTGAAGACCGTCTGCTGCGCCCTCCTTTCGACCAGGCTCTCGATGCGAGGCAGCACGCGAGTGATCCAGGGGGTTGCCCATTGTGACGGCTCGGCAAACAGCCGCTGCATGTCAACACAGACATGCATGCAGCGGTCGCCCAAAGGCCCGTATGTCAAACCCGGCATCGACATCAGGAAATCCGTACCCGGTCGGATTCTTTCACGAGCTTTTCCTTGCCGTGGGAGGCATCGATCAGAACGTCCCGTGCCGGCACTCGTTCCTCGTCGCTTCAGGAACCGACATCAGCCATCGACGTTTCCGCCTCATGGATCGACGCCATTCGCGGGTAGAGCGCATCCGTGAGGCGAACGGCGCTCCGACGAAATCCTTGAGACAAGGAACAATGGCCTCGGCAGCGATTTGGAGATGAACTCGCAAGAAATTCCGATGGCTGCCATTTATCAGCATTTAGACAAGCGGCCGGGACAGCGACGATGAGCATTTTCTATCGAGCGGCCAAGATTGCGGAAGAGGTTCACGCAGCGCAGCGCGACAAGACCGGGCAACCCTATATCGAGCATTGCCGACGTGTCGTCGACGCTGTCGAGACGATGGATCAGAAGGTCGTCGCCTATCTGCATGATGTCCTGGAAAAAGGCGAAGGCTGGTCTCGGGCCAAGCTGGAAGAGACCGGCTTTGGACCGTCGATTGCTTCTGCGGTCGATGCCATGTCGCGCAGAGACGGCGAGGACTATTTCACGTTCGTGCGGCGGGCTGCATCGAATCCGCTGGCGCTGCCGGTAAAACGCGCTGACCTCGAAGACAACATCTGGCAGTCACGGCAAATTGGAGCCTCGACAGCCAAATACGAAGAAGCCTTGCGCATCCTCGATGAGGAATTCCCCGAGCGCTAGGCCGTGAACTCATAAATTGGAGAAGCCCGGGATCGGTGGGAAACGGACGTCCGGACTTCCTGTACTGGGCGGCTTGGACAGGTGCCATGGTCGCCGAGGCTGACGATCCTTATTTCAACCGTACTCAGTCGCGGTAGCGCAGCGTTTCCAGCACGAGTGCGAAAGCCGGCGAGGGTTGGCGCCGGCTTGGATAATACAGGTGATATCCCGGCCGAAGGGGGCACCAGTCCTCAAGAACACGCACCAGGCGACCCTCTTCAAGGGGGGAGGTCACTAGGTCCTCGGGCAGGTAGGCGAGCCCGAATCCCTCAAGGCTGGCCTGACGGATCATCGCGAGGGTGTTGAACGCGGCGTGTCCTCGAACGCGCACCTTCAGCTCCCGCCCCTCCTTGCGAAACTCCCACGGTGCAAAGCCGCCATGTGTGGGCAGTCGCAGAGGTATGCACGCGTGATCGGCAAGGTCTGCGGGCGTGACCGGACGGGAGCGGCTTATGAAGTATGAAGGCGCTGCCACAACCGCCATGCGGAAGTCTGGCCCGATGCGCGCCGAGATCATGTCTTTGTCCACCTGTTCGCCAAGCCGCACACCCGCGTCGAAGCGATCGGCCGCAATGTCTGCCAGGCCGTAGTCATGGATGATCTCGACGCTGATGTCGGGATAGTCGCGCATGAGCCCGACCATGGCAGGCCAGATGAGCGTCTCGCTGGCATGCTCCACTGTGGTGATCCTGATTGTGCCGGCCGGCTTGTCGCGCAGGGCGCTGAGGGCGGCAATATCGCTTGCGATCTCATCGAACTGGGGAGCGATGCTTCTGAATAGGCGATCCCCCGCTTCGGTGAGCGAGACGCTTCGGGTCGTGCGGGTCAGCAGCCTAACGCCGAGGCGCTCTTCCAGCGTCCGGATCGAATAGCTTAGAGCCGACTGCGACACGCCGAGCTTGGCGGCCGCCTTGGTGAAGCTGCGCTCGCGGGCGACGGCGATGAAGGTCAGGAAGTCATCCAGACTGTCGCGACGCATTCATCAATCCCATTTCTAAGCCCATGCAGATTATACCATCTAATTGCATGCCGCCAAAGAAGCTAACTTCCTGACCTCAAGGCCAGACGGTCCACCGGAGCAACTCTCCGCGCAATGCCTACCGTCCAACTGGCCGACTGAAGGAGAACAAAATGAAGAAGGTAGTCGTCGGCGCGCTCGCCGCCCTCACCATGGTCGTGAGCCCGGCCGCCTTTGCTCAGGAAGCGACGGGCGCCGTTCCCCGCGCCTACATGATCGGCAGCTATGACATCAAGGATCAGGCGGTGTTTCAGCAGTACATCGAAGCCGCCTCGCCGCTCGTCACCCGGTATGGCGGCCGCGTGATCGTCTACAATCCCAATGTCACTGCCATCGAAGGAAGCTCGAGATCGGTGATCGCCATCGCCGAGTTCCCGAGCCTTGCTGATGCCCAGCGCTACTACAACTCGCCGGAATACACGGCGGCCCGGCAGTTTTTCACCAAGTCGACCGAAGGATTTCGCATCATAACCGAAGGCGCCGGCCTTCCGCAGTGACGCAGTCCGCCAACGGATGGATGCCAGCATGGGACGTCAGCCCCTGCCGGCCATCCCGTCCGAATTCGAGGCCGAGCTGCGGCCTAGAGAACAGGAGCCCAATATGAGTGTTTGGTTCATCACCGGCGCAGGCCGGGGCCTCGGTCTGGATATCGCCAAGGCCGCATTGGCGGCGGGCCACAAGGTGGTGGCAACCGGCCGCAACACGGAAAAGGTCGCAAGGGCCGTGGGAGAGTCCGAGAACCTCCTTGTCGTCAAGCTGGACGTGACGAGCGCGGCCGACGCCGAAGCCGCTGCCCAGGCCACGCTTGACCGGTTTGGCCGCATCGACGTGCTGGTCAACAATGCGGCGAGCTTCTTTGCCGGCTACTTCGAAGAGCTGACCGCCGAACAGATGCAACTGCAGCTCAGCACCGGCCTCGTCGGTCCCATGAACGTGACGCGGGCCTTTCTGCCAGCGATGCGCAAGCAACGGTCCGGCAGGGTCATTTCGATCTCCTCGACGGCCGGGCTGATGGGTTTCGAGTTCTGCACGGCCTATTCAGCCTCGAAGTTCGGCCTCGACGGCTGGATGGAGGCGCTGCAGACCGAAGTCGTGCCGTTCGGCATCGAGACGATGATCGTGAACCCGGGCTTCTTCCGCACCGAGCTTCTCACGGAAGAGTCGACCAACTATGCCGCGCCTTCCGTCGAGGACTACCATGAGCGGCGGACGGCGCAGATCGCCTTCTGGCGTTCTCAAAACGGCAAGCAAGGGGGTGACCCCGCAAAGCTTGCGCGCGCCCTGATCACGCTCACGGCTGGGGACGTGCTGCCCCACCGTTTCCTTGCCGGTGCCGATGCCATTGCCACGGCAGAGCAGAAGATTGCCATTCTGCAGCAGCAGATCGATGCCTATCGCGAGCTGTCGAGTTCCCTCGCCATCGACGAGAACGGCCGCAAATAATGCTCTTGTCGACGCCAAAGGCAGGCCGATCAAACTGATGCTCACGGCAGATCAGATGAGTGATATTGCCTCGGCAGGACCCGATCTGCTTCAGCCCGTTTCTTGTATAAGACCTGCAACTTGGTTGAGCGCTTCTTCAACAAAGCCAAGCAATCCCGCCGCATCGCAACCCGCTACGACAAGCTGGCTGAGAACTATCTTACCGCGCTCAAACTCGTCGCAATCCGCATCTGGCTACGCGGCAATGAGTCTACGTCCTAGCAACTGCCCGCCAGAGGTCCAACGATACTATTCCATGACATGCGGCGTGTGACGTTTGTCCTCCATCGGGTCGATATCGATGCGCGCCTTTTCCGGATCGAAAGCGCCATGACGTGCAATGGCCCGCGCTGCCGTATCCGGCGTCTCGTATGTCCACATGAAGTCATCGGCCGAACCACCGACAGCATGGACACGCCAATAGCTCGCGGTTCCCTTCAGCGGTGAGCTGCTTGTCGTGTTTGTCTTTTCGAAAAGCTCGAAATAGATGTCTTCGAAAGGGATATAGAACACCGGCTCACGTCCCTCTTCCCTGAGTATCTTCGCATGCTCCGTAGCCGCGACTATGGCATCGGAAAATCGCACCGTCACCGCGCCGGCAAACGGTTCTATGGTCAGTTGGTGGTGTTCAGCAGTTGCGACTGGAGTTTGCATCCGAATTCTCCCTGGCTACCGATTGATCGCGAGACGGCGTTCCGGTCCGCCATCCATGGAGACGAAATGCGCGGCGATGCATCAGGTTCCAGCTGTCCGATGAAGCCGAATGACTGCCGAGCCAAGCGCTTTATTGCCTGCCGTAACTGTCGAGAAAGCTCGCCAACAGTCGTGAAACCTCGTGTGGGGCCTCACGTGTTGGGAAGTGCCCGACTGCATTCAGGACCACTCGTTTGTAGGGCGCAGTGAAATGCTCCTCCAGCCCTTCCGACGATGCGGTCAGCACAACACGGTCGTCGCCACCATGCAGCGTCAAGGTCGGCACCGTGATGATCTTGACCGATGTTTGCCGGCGGGCCAGCTCCGCGTAGCGGGGATCGGGCTCCGCCTCACCCCAGCGAACCCGGTAGGAATGCAGCGTCACATCAGGCCAATCCGGATTTTCGAAGGATGCAGCCACTTCATCGAAAATGGCATCGTCGAACCAGCCCAATGGGCTCCAGCTGTCCCATTGGAATCTGGCGAATTCCTTGCGATTCTTTCGCACGAACTCGGCGCCGCGCGCTGTTGCCATGAACCATTGATACCAAAATGCTTTCGCCTGTTCAGGCGCCGGCGTTACCGGCTTGCCGGGTTGCCAGCCGAGCGATAGCGCGGCACAGCAACTGATGCGATCGGGAAAAATCGAGGCCAGGAGGTAGGAAATCCGTGCTCCCCAGTCGTGCCCGACGACCGCAAAGCGGCTGAGGCCAAGCGCGTCGGCAAAGTCCAGCACATCCTGCGCCATTGCAGCAATTTCGCCGGATCGCATGGTTTCTTCCGACAGGAACGATGTCCGTCCAAAACCTCGCAGCCACGGCGAAAACGTCCGAAAGCCGGCCTCATGCAGGACCGGCGAAATGCGCGCGTAAGTGGTCGCGTCGTCCGGCCAACCATGCAGCAGCACAACGGGCGCACCGCTTTCTGGCCCGCCACCGACATAGGCGATACGCAGCAGTGGCGTATCACAAGATGAGACGGGATTCATTTGCTCTCCGGCGCTGTAACCGGCTGGTCGCCACCAGTCGTCGACTTGGGTCTGGCGTCCTGGTCGACCTGCGGGTTCTTGTTGACGGCGTCGGTGTTGGCTTTCGTCGGTTCGATGCTGTTATCACAGGCGCCGAGCGCAAGAGCCGCAGCCAACACCAGAAGCGACAAGGATCTCTTCATCGAAACCTCCTCTGGCTGATATCCGACAAACGAGGCTCCGCGAATTTGGTTGCCTGGGTGGCGCTCGGGCCAGCCTTCAATCCTTCGAGCTTTTTGAGCCGGCACTGACTGTCGGGTCAGGAACGATAGGGCCGCGTTCGACCTCCGGACCTTCTCCCTCTATCTCCTGCACGGCTTGATCCCAGTGCTCCTGCTCGCGCCCAGTCGGACGGCCCTCCCGCTCCCAGATTTCGTAGGCACGCCGTTTGATGCGCTCTTCCCTGCTGTCCATGACATTCGATCCTCCGATCCATCAATCTCAATTCCGGACGATATTTTTTGTTCCTCTCTGCCGGGAGAGGGCCGCCGCGGGCGCTGCGTTTCAAACAAGGCGCATATGGATTGGCGAGCTCAAACCGCTTGGTTATTGCCGTACCGACGTTTTTTCGTGACATGCCAGCGCTGGCGGATCAATGTATCTGACTGTTGATCTGCGCCCTGCACGCCTGGCCTCCACCATCGCCCGATGGGCAGTGCCCTGATCGCCCCGGATCGAAAGACATGACGGGCATTTCGAGACCAAGGTGACGCCCATGCGGGAATTGCCGAAAGACATCGACGCCGATGTAGTGATCGAAATCAGCAAGCTGCTGGATGACAGTCCGCTTTTCGTTCCCGTGCGGGTTCATGAGCTTGCAGCCAGGGTGAGGCAGAAGGTGAAGACAGGTTTGCCGGACCTCTCGATCGAAGAACTGATCGTGGAAATGGCCTCCGTTCGCCAGTTGGCCATGGCGTTCGATCTGCCTGGATCGGAGAATGTGGTGCAGATTCCGATTCGTTATCCGCGCCGCTAAATCCATTGCTCGCTGGGCTGACGCCATGCGCCGTTATCTCTTCTGCCAATCGATCGCACGGCTTACCGTCAAGACGTCGTTGGGAACCTAACGTGCGACTGCGGATTGAGTGCCCGCGAGGGTTCGAATCCAGGTCATTGCGATGCCCCTTAGTCCGGATTGGCAAGATATAGCGGCACGGTTGGTTTTGACCGTGCTTGCCGGTGCGCTGATAGGATTGGATCGCGAAGCGCGCGGCCATTCGGCAGGATTGAGGACGACCATTCTGGTAGGATTGGCCGCCGCTCTCACAATGGCACAGGCAAATCTGCTGCTGGGAGTCGGCGGCAAAAATCCCGATTCCTTTGCCTCCATGGACGTGTTGCGCTTTCCGCTTGGCGTGCTGACCGGTGTCGGCTTTATCGGCGGGGGCGCCATCCTTCGCCGCGGCAACCTTGTCAGCGGAGTCACAACGGCTGCCACATTATGGGTGATGACGGCGATCGGACTGGCGTTCGGCGGCGGTCAGTACGGTTTGGGGGTGGCTGGGACGGCGCTAACCTTGTTGACACTTCTCGTGCTGAAATGGATCGACGTGCGCATTCCCCGCGACCATCACGCCGAACTGGATATCGCCTGGAAGGCGGGAAAGACCGGCGATCTCGGCGAAATCGTCAAGCCGCTGGGTTACCGGGCACGCTTGGTTGGCATGGAGCGCCCGGATCACCAGGATCCCGTCTTCTCATTTGAAATCGCCTGGACGCGACCGGACCGTGGCGGCCCGCCGACAGATTTGCTTTCGCTCTTGGACCAGCACTGCGAAGTCAAGAAATTCAGTCTCGTCAGCGAGCCGGCGCACTGACCACATTGCGATTGTCCTGCCTAACATGAACGCCTGCTAATAGAACAATTGGAAAATCATGACCGCGGCCGCCAGCGCCATGATGCCTGTCGCTGCCCAGCCCACCAGGCGCATGGCCAATGGGACAACGGCATTCCCCATCACATCGCGTCGCGCCGTCATCAGCATCATCACCACCATCACCGGGACCGCGACCACGCCGTTGACCACCGCGCTCCAGTAGAGGGCTTTGATCGGGTTGACAGGTGTAAAGTCGAGACACGCACCAAGGAGCGTCGCCAGAGCGATCGCCGCGTAGAACGCTTTTGCCTGCAGCGGCTTGCGCTCCAACCCGATCGGCCATTTGCGCGCCTCGCCAAGCGCATAACCAGCCGACCCGGCAAGGACCGGAATTGCCAGGAGCCCGGTTCCGATTATGCCGAGGGCAAAAATCATCGACGCGAACTGGCCGGCGACGGGCTTCAGCGCTTCCGCGGCCTGGCTCGAGGATGTTATGTCGGTGATGCCCCTGACATGCAGAGTGGCGCCTGCGGTTATTATGATGGCAAGGGCAACCAGATTCGAGAATGCCATTCCAACATAAGTATCCAGCCGGATGCGCTTGATGGCGTGGGTTGACCGCCGCGGTGCCTTTTTCAGAGGCTTGCGTCGACTGGCTTTTTCTTCTTCAACCTCCTGCGAGGCTTGCCAGAAGAACAGATAAGGGCTGATGGTGGTGCCGAAAATGGCCACGACCGTGGTCCAGAATTGCGGGTCTGGCGACAATGTCGGGATGAATAGTCCGCGCGCGACTTCTGCCCATGGCACGTGCACGAACAGGATCGTGCCGAAATAGGCAAACAGCGAAACGGTCAGCCATTTCAGGATCGAGACGTAGCTGCTGTACTTTAGAAATATCTCAAGAACCACGGATATGCCCGCAAAAAGCGCGACGTAGAGGAGTTGCGGGCCGCCAACGATTAGCCGCAACGCATCGGCCATGGCACCAAGGTCGGCGCCGATGTTGATGGTGTTGGCGATGAGAAGAAGACAAACAATCGTCTGCAGAAGCCAGTCTGGATAGTAGACCCGCATGTTGCCGGCAATGCCCCGGCCGGTGGTCCGGCCAATGCGCGCACTGATTTCCTGAACGACGGACATCAGCGGATAACTGAACAACATCGTCCACGCCAGTCCGTAGCCAAGTTGCGCGCCGGCCTGTGAATAGGTGGCAATGCCGCTCGGATCATCGTCGGAGGCTCCGGTTATCAAGCCCGGCCCGAAGACGGTGAGAAGCCGCGATTTTGGCGCCCTCACTCCACCGGAAGCATTGGCGTTCAGCACTCTCTCCTTCGCTGTCGTTTTACGTCAGGCATTACAAAGCCCGCCGCCCGCTCAAAAGCGACGAGCCGAACATTCGGGTCAGGTGACGCTAAATGCGCCCGAGCACGACCAGAATAATAACAATAAGCAGCACCAGACCGAGGCCGCCGCCACCATAATAGCCGGTGCCATAGAATGGCCCGCCGCCAAGTCCACTAAAGCCGCCAAGCAATGCAAGAATTAGAATGATGATGAGGATGGTGCCGAGACTCATGACGTTTCCTCTCCTCTCCTGTTTGCAGCTTCCCGCCGTCCGAAGCCACCGGCGGCCGCCTGCTGAGGATATGAACTCGCCACCAGCCTTCCAGTTCCCGGGGGTCCACTGGCCCTGACATGTCGGTCATCGGCAGTTTCAACATGCCGTGACCAAACTCATCCCGTGACGCCTGGATAGCCTTGGCCTTTCAACAATCCAGCAAGGTGGGCGGCGTTGGAAGCAGCCATTTCGATAGTGCCAGAGACCTTTTCCGGTGTTTCCGGCAAGTCGACATAGTTGACATCTTCCATGGCTTCGCCGACCCAATAGACCCCGCTGTTGGCGGGAATGGTGAAGCCGACGTCGTTCAATGCTTGAAAACATTCCGCGTGGCAGTGGTGCGCCCCATCCTCGTTGCCGACGATGGCCACCAAAGCTACCTTTCCTGCTGCCGGCATGCGCCCTTTGTCATCGGTCTCCTCCAAAAACGCATCCATTCGCTCCAGAACGCGCTTGGCGATGCTCGAGGGCTGGCCGAGCCAGATTGGCAGGCCGAGCACGAAGATGTCGGCCGCCATAATTTTCTTCCTGAGTTCCGGCCAATCATCGCCCTTGCCCAGATCGGAAAGCACACCTGGCTTGATATCCTGGTCGACAGAACGGACGATTTCGCCTTTGACGCCGTATGGCACCAGCGCCGCCAGAACATCGGCAAGCAGCCGGTCCGTCGAGGATTTCTCTCTGTCATTCGAAGCTTTAAGCGAGCAATTGAGGGCGAAGGCTGTAAGTGGCATGTGAGATCTCCTGCATTGTCCCAGCCAGCTGCAATCGCCGCGACTGCCACGCGGCGGCGCGTTTATGCAACTCGTTGCGGGATCGCTTGGCATTTAACGCCAAGGGTAAATCCTTGTTCCGCGGACGGACACGGCATGCAGACCGTTGGCCGGCTGCGGAGCCATGTCTTTTCCCGTCGCGCGAATTCCTCTTTTTTCGCCATCCGGGGTGACGCGGACTTCGGGTCGATCGACGACTATCTCGAGGGTTTGAGGCTGTCAGGCGCGAAGAACCTGCATGGCCAGTTGATCGCCAATTGCGGTGAGTTTCTGCCTATCGAGGCGCCCGAGCCATTCGTGAAAGCGCCGACGGATTTTGCACCGAGCTAGATGAAGCAATCGGGCTTCACGCGATGATATATTAGCAAACAATGGAACTTAGGCTTTCCTTGAGTGTTGAGGTCGCAGTCGCCTTACTCCAGCGACGGGAAAGCCATCGCGTCGGCTTTTCGGACTATGCCCCACCGGCCCAGCGCCGGTGGGGCTTTTCGTAGGGGAACACAAGACCAGAATGACTTGGTGCTTTAGCGCGGTACGGTGCGAAGCGCCGACATGAAAAGCATCAGCAACGCCAAGGCATTGAGCCCGGCGGCGATTGCATGCGAATATTCCCACTGGCGCCGGAGCAGCTTCCAGTTTTCGGGCAAGATGGTCCAATTCCGCGTTGCCTGGTTGGCTGGATAGGTCAGCGTCCGATGAAACAGGCGTTAGCAACCGCCATCGGCGTCTGGTGGATCGGGCGCCTGGCGACCACCATCATTGACTGTGAACTGGCCATCGGATTCTTCACCTTGCTGAAAGCTGGACTTCTGCTTCAAACAAACCTCCCGCGATTCTGAAAAGCCAGTGCGCGAGGCATCAGGGATTTCGAGGGCGCAATGTCCGCAAGGTGATTGAATAACGGTGCTCCGCAAGCGGTGGGATGCTGTGCTCCCATTCCGTGCGCGATGGACCGGTCATGAGATAGGCCGACCTTGGCTCGACGACGATGGTCCGTCGATCCCATCTGGTGCCATTCTTTCGCCGGAGGCGGAAACTGCACGGCGCCAGCAGCGAAACGCCGGCCACATCTTCGAAGTGTGGCTTGTCGCGATGCCAGCCGATACCAGCGCCATGCTGGTACTCGTTGACCAACACCTGCTCGAAAGCTTCGGCAGGCCGGCCTGCAAAGGCCGCGACCTTCTTGCGCAGAGGCAGTAGAAAATCAGGTATCGCGGGCGCCTCCACGACTTCACGCCGGTCGTAATCGTAGCGCATGCCGAAACCGATGACGCGCCGGTTTGCCAGATGGCCATGAAAATCAAATGCCTGGAATGGCAGGATTTGCAGTTGCCGGGCGAGTTCGGTTTCTTCTTCCGGCGTGATCAAGTCCGGGCGGTAGAAAAATCCCTGCGGCAGATCGTCGGCAGCACCGAAGAGATCGGTTTGGCGCGCGGAAGCGGTAGTCCTGGTTTTCAGCGACGACATGGTCCTTAGATGGTGAAACGAATCCATCCCGCAACCTCAAGGTTTGTTTCCAACACCATTCATCCGGGTGGTCAGCGGTTTGGGCTACCGCCGATTTTCGCGGTTCCCGGCGGCGTCGGCGCGCGCACTTCGATCGCCGACGCCTGTGTTGTTTTCTACCAGGCTGGAGTTGGCGTGCTTGGAACCAACTTCGGGTTCACCGGTTCGAAGACCGTCCATCGGAGTTTCCTTGACCATGCCCAATGCAACAGAACGCCCAATCGATGCGCTGAGCACTGGCGCCCGAGGATTCGCAGTATCACCACCGCCCTCCTGTCTGAATCCAGCAGCGACCAGGTCTCCCAATGCCGCGACTTGAGACCGGCGCCTGTTTCTGCGGAGGGGTTGTCGCCGTCATGCACGGTGAGCCTTTCTGGATATGCTACGATCATGATGATGATTGCCGGCGGGCCATTGGAAGTCCGCTTACGGTCTGGGTTGGCTATCGGCCCGAGCAATTCCGGCTGCTCAAGGGAACGCCGAAAACCTTTTCGAGGACTCGCGGCGTCGTAAGGACATTCTGCCCGGACTGCGGGACCTCGATAGGCTACAGCGATGACGGCCTGCCGAATGAGCTTTATCTGGCAATCGGCTTCTTCGATAATCCCGAGCGTTTCCGGCCCCAGGCACATGCCTATTGGGACCTGCGACTGCCTTGGGTCGACGTTGACGACGACCTGCCGCGCATCGATCAGTATTCGAGAAAGCGCAATGCGGAATTCGGCAATCCGCGTGACAGATACCAGAGTATCATCTCCCGCCGTGGAACCGGACAATCCTGAGGGGGTTTGTCCGAGTGACAACGGGTGACGACATGCCGTCGACTGTGATCCGCGAAACGAGCTACGACCCCACGACCAGGATCCTTTCCGTCTGGTTTGTGCCGAGCGGTATTCGCTATGATTACGAGGACGTGCCCCCGGCAACCTACGCCGCTTTCAGAAAGGCGTCGTCCAAAGGCCGCTTCTTCAATGAATTCATTCGCGACCGGCACAAACATCACCGCTTTGTGAAACGGGAGGCAGGCGGGAAATGAAGTGCTTTAAGGCGGCTTTGCGGGGTCATTGCCCTGACAGCTTCTGCTTGATCTTCTTTATCATGCCGTCGTGAGGTTGATCCATGAAACGGTTCTCGATCCCGGCCCATTCAGACATGCGCACGATGTCCTCGAAGCTCGCGAGGTCGACGCTTGCTTCCGGTACCAGCGGCTTGCCTTGCCGCAAATCGTCGAGCGCCTGCTGCAGGGCATGGACAGCACGGAACAAAAGCGTCGTCGGATAAAGGATCATGTCGTAGCCCATTTCATGCAACTCGGCAGGCGATTGCCAGGGCGTCTTGCCGCCGCGCTCCAGGATGCTCGTGGCCAGTGGAACGTTTCTGAACGCCTCGCCGACCTGGTTCAGCTCCTCCACGCTGGTCGGCCCCTCGACGTAGACACCGTCGGCGCCGGCGTCGAGATAGCGCTTGCCGCGGTCGATCGCATCGCGCAGCCCGTGCGGCTGCCGCGCATCGGTGCGGGCAAGCAGGAAGAAATCCGGGTCGGTGCGTGCCGCGACGGCGGCGCGAATCTTTTGCTCCATGAATTCCGGCGCAACGACCTCCTTGCCAGCCATGTGGCCGCAGCGTTTGGGTGGCTTCTGGTCCTCGATGAACAGGGCCGAGGCACCGATCGCCTCGTAGCTCCTGACAGTGCGCGTCACATTCTTGACATCGCCATAGCCGTCGTCGCCGTCGATCAGCACCGGCAGGTCGGAAGCTTCGACGATTTCGCGCGCCCTGGCATGCTTTTCGCCAAATTGTTCGAGATCGATGTCGGGCACCGCGTGCATGGCAGCGACCATGGCGAAGCCACCGATCTGATAGGCCGGGAACCCGGCGCGCTCGATCAACCGGGCCGTCAGCGCGTCACCGGCCGACGGCAACACCAGCGGCGCGTTATGATCAATCATCGATTTCCAGGACGGACGCCGGACCATTTTCGAACCTCCGGTCGGAAACGCGATCGATAGATCGAGGTTCCAGGAGCTTTGGCGAACAAAGGACTTCAGCCGGAGTTGGCAGTTCTCAAGGCGCCCGATTTCATTGGGCTCGTGCATGCGGTAGGCGGCAAAGGGCGGCGCTTCACGTCAGTGAACGACATTGCAGCCTTGCCGGATGCGCTTACCGGCGCCGTTGCGGTTGGCGGTTTGCGTCTGTTTGAGATCACCATCAACGCTAACGTAGAATTGGCGGTCTCCAGCGAAATCGCTGAGCACCTTCGCTGACGTTCGACTGACCTTCGAGACCTTGCGAGCGCTCTTGGCGGCGTAAACGGTCGGTGCAATTAAATCCGCAACCGACTTGTGAGAAGTCTCGGGGGAACCTCCCCCGTCGTCCCGCCGTTGTGCCCGTATCGAGGCCAACGGAATGCTGGCAAAGCCGATTGGGCGGGAATCGCGAGTGCAGCCCTCGCATCTGACGCAGTCGCGATCAGCAATGGGAGTTCAAGAATCTATGCCTACCAAGAAACCGAAGACCGAAAGCAAGGACAAGAAGGCATTGCGCCTGGCGGAGACGACCGACATTTCGCCGAAACAGGCCAAGGACCTCATGCAAAAGCATGGCAAGGACAGTTCGAAGGTTGAAAAGGAAGCCAAGAACTTCAAGGCGGAAGGATAGCCGCCTCAGAAGGAAGTAACGCACTCCCAACGGCGCCTTCGAGAGTTCGAACAGGCACTTGGCTACGCGCCGGTTCAGCGCAACTCGTTCGACCCGTCAGCGACGCCCACGCGATGCCGATAGACCATCTCCCATCCCTTCCAGCCTGTGAACAGCAGGATGAGAGCCACTATCAACGAGAGGATCAGGCCGGTGGGAACCACAGCCGCCGCGCCATGCTCGTATCGGGAGTACCAGTTGTAAAGTTCGATCAGGACGACAAGTACATTTCCACCTGCATGAAGCCATGCCGTTGTAAGATTGCGAATTTGAACATCGCCCAAGACATCCGTGAGGCCGGCAAGGGCTGCCAGGGCGGCCATTATCAGGCCCGCTCCAAGGAGCCAAAGCGTACCGGTGACCCAGCCCGGGTTAGCGGTTCGCCAGAAGATCAGGTCGCAAACCAAGGTGGCAACAAAAAACGCGATCGGGAAAGGAATCAACATGGGATGGATTGGATGGCCGGAGACGCTGGCTGTGCTGCGCGGGTTGTGGGTCATTATGATGCCTCCAACAGACGTCGCGCCGACGCGTCCACGCCGGCGGCAGTGCATGTCCAAGATGGCGCGCATAGAGGACCAAGATGCCCGTCTATGCCGGCTAGGGGGCCTAACCCGAAACCACAGGCAGAACGCTGGCTGCTACGGAATGTTCCATAACCCGGCTCGCTCAATGCCACGAACGCAAGCGAAGCGCCGCAGCGCCGATCATGCAAGACCGGGGATCGCTCTGGTCTTGCCGCTCATGTGGGCGCCCAGTGTCAGCGCTTGCGGGAAACTGCGGACAGCCGCACCCATCAATGCTGCGCCGCCGGGACAGAGGGCCGTTCGGGCAATGGCTGCAGCTGCGTAGACCCGTGTCGAAAACAGTTTCCTCCAGGCCGCTTGATAGCGTCTGCCTGCAGCTTCGCGGCCCGCCTGGCCGCTTGACGCGCCGGCGAGTTCGGCGGCCAGCAGCCAGCTGGACTGAAGTGCCATCGAGATGCCTTCGGCGATGATCGGATGAGACTCGCCTGCGGCATTGCCGACGCGAAAGATATCCTTTTCATAGCAGGCGCGGATGCCAGGCCGGATCGGGCCGGCTGCAAGCCACGGACCGTCGAGGCACGCCCGGTCAAGAGCATCGCTCACACCTCGGCAAGAAGCCATGAGATGGCGAAAGACCGCCTCAGCCGCCGACGGATGGCCGTCCTGCCGGGGCCTATCAGGTTCGGAGACATGGTTCATGCGCAGCCGCGCGAGCATGTCACGCCTTATGCAGCAAGAGATCGACATGCGGCCATGATCGGCAAGGACCATGCCGCCATAGCCGCCGGGAAATATCAGCAGAGGCATCAGATCAGACGCGAGCGACGCCCCGGTGAAATGCGCCTTGAAGCCGAGCAGGTCAGACGGGTGGCTGGCCTTGTTGAGCTGGCTTGGCAGCGGTCCCGGTTCCCAGGAACCATGCGCGGCGACGACCACCTGGGCCCGCAAGACTGTCGTTCCGTCCCCGGAATTCTCGTCTTTTGCCTGAATTCGCACGGCTTGCATCTCGCCATCCTGATCAATGGCGACGGGGCGAAAAGGCTGAAAGATTTCGGCGCCCGCCGATCGCGCCGCTTGCAGCAGCAAATGGTCCAGCATGTCCCGGCCGAGCGCCCGGCCGAAGGCGCCTTCTACAGGAGGCCCATATTTTGCACCCGGCATCGGCGCCTCGACGCAAGTCGCTCCGGAAAAGAAGCCGACGCGGCGGATTTCGGGGCCGGCATTGGCGCGCCAGGCATCGCCGACCTCCAGTCGGTCGAGAAGCGCCAGATTGCTTGCCGAGATGTATTCGCCACACACCTTGCGGCGCGGGAACATTTTCTTTTCCACGATCGCGACGGACCACCCGCGCCGGGCGAGCAGCAAAGCCAGCGAAGTGCCTGCCGGGCCGGCCCCGATGACAATCGCATCGTGGGTGGATGGTCGCCTCATGATCATCTCGATCGTGCACTGGCGCCGGCGAAGACGTGCGAGAACGGACCGGCACGCCGCTCCTCGAGTGGCCTGCCGCCGGCCGCAAGCCAGAGGTCGGAAAGCTCCTTACCACGAAAGCCGGCACGCACGCTCTGAGCCGCGTCATGTCGCGTGACGTCGTTGGCGCCGATCGCCGGGAGAAGGAGGGTCGCGGCCAGAGGGAACCTTGCCCTCAGCGGTTCCGTCGCCAGGAGCAGCGGGGCTTTCCACGCCAGCAGTAAAAACAGACGCACGAGCTCGACGTCATCGAAATGATGCAGGAAGAGATTGACGGTGATCGCGTCGAACCATTCGCCCCCGTTCCCTTCGGCCCAGTCGAAGACGTCGGCGGTGACGACTTCAGCGCTCCATCCCAGCCTGTTGAATTCGGCGAGGATTCCAGGACCGGCGAGACTGACGCGGTCGAGCAGCGTCAGCTCTACCTCGGGCCAGTGCCGTGCCATTCGCTGCGCGAGCTTGAGCATGAAGGTGCCGTCGCCGGCGCCGATCTCCAATATGCGGCGCGGTGGTCGTGGCACGAATTTCCTGAGCAAAGACGCCATGATCGGCGCTTGAAACATCAACGCATTGATCCAACGGAGGTCGCGGCGCGAGGCCAGCGCCCGCGGATCGTCGGCCGCAAGTCCGTCGAGGATTTCCGGGACGAGGCTGCGGTGATTGAGCGCGTTCATGACACGGTCCGAAAAAGCATGGTTTCGGCCGTCAGTCCGGGTCCGAACGACATTCCGCAGCCGAGCAGTCCGGATGGGGCCTTCAGCATTTCTTCCATCACGAACATCACCGTTGCCGACGACATGTTGCCATATCGGCGCAGCACCTCGCGCGATGGCGTCAGCGCGGCGGGCTCGAGTTTCAGCGCCCTCTCGACGGCATCGAGAACCGAACGTCCGCCCGGGTGCACGGCCCAGAGGTCGATCGCCTCCGGTGGCCGGTCGCCGAGAAAGGCATCATGGTTGCTCCGCAATACCTCTTGGATCGCCGTCGGCACCTGGCCGGAAAGAACCATGTCGAAGCCATGGTCGCGAATATCCCATCTCATCAGGTCGCGCCGCTCATCCGCTACCATGCAATGAAAGCTGTCGAGTGCAAGGCCGGGCGGTTCGGCGGTGACAAGAGTTGCCGCGCAGCCATCGCCCCAGAGGCAGAAGGACAGCAGCTTTTCCAGTTCGGGGCTTTCCCTGAGATGCAAGGTACAGAGCTCGATATTGACCAGCAGGACCCTGGCCCGGGGATCTGACCTGACGATGTGGCGGGCAAGCTTGAGACCGTTGATCGCCGCGTAACAGCCCATGAACCCGATTATCGTGCGTTCGATGCCGTCCGGGAGGCCGCAGCGTTTGACTAGATCCAAGTCGATGCCGGGCGCGGAGAATCCGGTGCAGGTTGTGACGATGAGATGGGTGATACGCGACGCGTCGTCGCCAAGGTGCAGCCCGTCGACGGCTTTTTGCGCCAGCACAGGAGCGGCTTCGCCAAACATCGCCATTCTCATGGCGGTTCCCGGGAACGCGCCGCGAACGAATGTTCCGCCAAGGTCGGCGGATGGCCCTTCCGGGTCGAGAGCAGGTGCAAAGCAGGAATAGCGGCTCTCTATGCCGGCAAGGCCGGCCATCCGTTCGAAAATTCTGCGGTGACGGACGGCGATCATGGAGGCCGCGAACCGCAGATAGAACCTATGAACCTCAAATTCGGGAACCGCTGTCGCAATCCGGTTGATATAGGCGTTAGCGGGCATTTCCGTCTCCCAGGGCGCCGCACGCTGCATGGCGCGGATGCCCGAGTGATCTTTGCTGAATGGCGCCAGTTAGGGCGCATGGTTTGAGCGTTGTTCCATGAACGCTTCATAGAGCCGATTTCATCCCGGGCGGCCGCACTGCCACGGGACATCATATTGGTCTCGCAATCGGAAACGCGCGCTTCCATGTCGGTGTCGCGGCTGGCGACCGCTACTGCGGCCGCGTATCGCCAGCGTCCGCCATCTCGTCCTTGAAGTTAACTTTCGTGCCCGTCGGCACCATGGCGGCGAGGTCTTCGGCATCCCAGTTGGTCAGCCGGATACAGCCATGCGAGAAGGTCGTGCCGATCTTGCCGGGTTCGGGCGTGCCGTGAATGCCGTAGCTTTCGATTGAGAGATCGATCCAGACCGATCCCACCGGATTGTTGGGCCCCGCAGCGATGGTAAAGGGCAGCTTGCTCCTCACTCCCTTGAAGGCGAAGTCCGGATCGTAGTGATAGGTGGGGTGATGCACCACGCGTTTGACTTCCGCCGCGCCGCTCGGCGCCGGCTTTTCGTCGCTGCCGATCGACGCGGGATAGACTGCGAGCCATTTGCCGGACGGATCGAGCACACGCACCAAGCGAGCGCCCTTGTCGACCTCGATAGCGGCAACGGCGTCAGGACGATCGCCCCGGCCAACATCCGGTACCGCCAACGTCGCGCCTGCCCTCTTGAAGCCGACACCCGGATTGAGCTCTCTGAGCAATTGTTCGCTGATATGGAAGCGCTCCGCCAGCTTCTCCACCGCGTTGTGATAGCCGAGCCGCCGCAGGTGGGCCATCTTCTCCATGCGAGCCGGAATACGCTTGGTGAAGGGTCCGCGTATATCCTTGGGCGTTACCTCATAAGGTACCAGGACCGGGCCGGCGGAATTTGCCACGAGCTTGTCCCAGGTTTCCGGGGTGAGCTTGCCGTCGGCCCGGAATCCGTTCGCCGTCTGAAAGGCGCTAATGGCCTTGGCGAAATTCTCTGATAGCCGGCCGTCGATCAGGCCCGGCGAGAAACGGGCGCGATCCAGGAGAATCTGCGCCTTCAGAACTGTCGGATCGATGCCCGTCGGCTCGCCGGCGGCGAATTGGGCCTGATTGACAGCGGATGGGTCCAGCTTGGCCGCCTCCGTCCCACCGCATGCGAGGACGAGCGCCGCCGCGGCGACAAGAAGGAGCCTGATCATCGATGTCACTCCCTGGACAGCAACAGAACTCTACTTCTATGACGCGGCACGCCCTATCTGGTTCCCTTTCTGACAGATGCATGACGGCGGGCTTGCTTGCCAAGGACCTCGTGCGAAGGACACGGCAAGGCTAGTGCCAAGTGAGTGGAAGCCAGCTTGCTCGCCCTAAGTTGCGGACCCAACCTCTACTACCGCGCGGCTGTGACGCGCGATGACGCTTTCCTCGTCAGTCGCAATCACACGCACGTCCACCTTGCTGTCCGGACGACTGATGAGCTCAGCGTGGGCGTCATTGGCCGGCTCGTCGAGCGCCACGCCGAGCCAGGTCAATCTTTCGGATATCGCCTTGCGGATGGACGATGACCGCTCGCCGATGCCGGCGGTGAACACGAGGCATTCGAGACCACCCATCGTGTTCGCGAGCGCTGCTGCTTCCCTCGCGGCGCGGAAGGCGAAGAGCTCGATCGCCTCGCGGGCACGAGGGTCGCTGCTTGCCTCCAACGTGCGCATGTCGCCCGAAACGCCGGACACGCCGAGCAGTCCGGATTTCTCATAAAGCATTGTCTGCAGCTCGTCCGCTGCCATGCCCCTCTCCAGCAGGAAGTACAACAGCACGCCGGGATCGATGGCGCCGCAACGCGTACCCATGACAAGACCATCCAGTGCCGAAAAGCCCATCGTCGTATCGACGCTCTTGCCGTCGTGCAGAGCGCAAAGGCTTGCCCCATTGCCGAGATGAGCAACGATTGTCCGTTTTGCCGCGAGCGCGGGCGATATCTCGCTCAGCCGCCTAGCAATATATTCGTAGGAGAGGCCATGAAATCCGTAGCGTCGCAGTCCCTCCCCTTCATATTTTTGCGGCAGGGCAAAGCGCCGCACGAGCGGATCGATCGTCTGGTGGAACGCGGTATCGAAACATCCGATCTGTGGCAGATCCGGTTGCAATGCAGCTATCGCGCGAACTGGCGCGAGACTGCGAGGCTGATGCAAAGGCGCGAGTGCGGTCAGCCTGTCCAGGGCCTCAATGGTAGCGGGCGTCAGGCGGACTGGTTTGCTGAACTCGTTACCGCCATGCACGATGCGATGGCCGACACAGATCAGTTCTCTTCCACCAAGTTCGCTCTGCACCAGGGTCAGTAGTTCGCCAATCCCCGCGCCATGAGGATCGTCCGCGTTAAACTCCTTATCACACTGCACTGTCCCATCGGCCGCCTTTGCGGTGAGCCTGGGCGCATCGCCCAGATCCAGAGTGCCGCGCGAAACGAGCTGCTGGCCGTCCGACGAGCCAAGATCGTATAGCGCGAACTTGACGCTGGACGAACCGGCATTCAGCGCCAGGATCCACTGACTCATCGACTGGCCTTTGCCCCGTTCGCAGCCGGCCAACTCCATTTCTGGATCTCGGGCATGTCTTCGCCGTGCTCGCGGACATAGGCCTTGTGCTTGGCCAGTCGATCGTGAAGTTCGCCAGCGAGGCTTTCCGCCCTTTCGGCCAAGCCCGGCACGCGTGCGATCGCGGCAAGTGCAAGGTGGTAGCGATCGAGTTGGTTGAGCACCACCATGTCGAATGGCGTTGTCGTCGTGCCCTCCTCGCGAAAGCCGTGCACGTGCATGTTGTCATGATTGGCACGACGGTAGGTCAAGCGATGGATGAGATAGGGATAGCCGTGATAGGCGAAGATGACCGGCCTTGTCTTGGTGAACAGCGCATCGAAAGCCTGGTCGGTGAGCCCATGCGGGTGTTCGGTGTTCGACTGCAATGTCATCAGGTCGACGACGTTGACGACGCGGATTTTCAGATCGGGGATTGCAGAGCGAAGAATGTCCGTCGCAGCCAGCGTCTCCAGCGTCGGCACATCGCCGGCACAGGCGAGGACCACATCCGGTTCCTCGCCTTCTGAAATCGTGCCAGCCCATTCCCAAATGCCCGCGCCGGCCTTGCAGTGCGCTTCAGCATCTTCGATAGACAGCCACTGCGGCGTCGGCTGCTTGCCGGCGGTGATGACGTTGATGCGGTTGTAGGTTCTCAGGCAATGGTCGGTGATCCACAGCAGCGTGTTGGCATCCGGCGGGAAATAGAGCCTGACCGTGTCGGCCTTCTTGTTGGCGACAAGGTCAGCGAAGCCCGGGTCCTGATGACTGAAGCCATTGTGATCCTGGCGCCAGACATGAGAGGTCAGCAGGTAATTGAGTGAAGCGATCGGTTTGCGCCAGGCAAGCTCGCCAGAGGTCTTCAACCATTTTGCATGTTGGTTGACCATGGAGTCGACGATGTGAATGAACGCCTCGTAGCACGAGAACAAGCCGTGGCGGCCTGTAAGCAGATAACCTTCCAGCCAGCCCTGGCAGAGATGCTCGCTCAGCACTTCCATCACCCGGCCGTCGCGGGAAAGATGGACGTCGTAGGGTTCGATGCGCTCCATCCAGATCCGATCCGTGACCTCGAATACATCGTCAAGGCGATTGGAAGACGTCTCGTCCGGTCCCATAAGCCGGAAATTTCGCGCTTTGGCGTTAAGGCGAAAGACTTCGCGAAGATAGCCACCACAAATCCGTGTCGCCTCGGCAATGACGCCTCCGGGCCGAGGTACTTCGAGCGCCAGGCTCTTCCAGTCCGGCAGCGCCAGGTCGCGCTTCAACAACCCGCCATTCGCATACGGAGTTGCGCCCATGCGCTTTGTTCCTGTCGGGGCAAGGGCCGCGAGTTCCGGCAGCAGATGTCCGTCCTTATCGAACAGTTTTTCCGGTTCGTAGCTTCGCATCCAGGTTTCGAGGATCTTGCGGTGCTCGTCATTGCCGCGGGCGTTCGATACCGGCACTTGATGCGAACGCCAGAAGCCCTCGACTTTTTCGCCATCGACCTCTTTCGGTCCAGTCCAGCCCTTGGGGCTGCGCAGGACGATCATCGGCCACTGCGGACGTTCGCCACGCCGTCCCGGCCCTCGTGCCTGTTCCTGAATGGAATGGATTCGATCGAGCACACTGTCGAGCGTCCTGGCCATCGCTTGGTGCATGGCGACCGGCTCATGGCCTTCGACAAAGAACGGTTCGTAGCCGTAGCCGGTGAAGAGGTTGCGCAACTCCTGGTCATCCATGCGGCCGAGGATCGTCGGGTTGGCGATCTTGTAGCCATTGAGATGAAGGATTGGCAGCACTGCACCGTCCGAGGCCGGGTTCAGGAATTTATTGGAATGCCACGCTGCCGCGAGCGGACCGGTTTCGGCCTCGCCGTCGCCAACGACGCAGGCAACCACCAGATCCGGATTGTCGAAGGCCGCGCCGAAAGCATGGACCAGGGCATATCCGAGTTCGCCGCCCTCATGAATGGAGCCGGGCGTTTCGGGCGCCACATGGCTTGGCACCCCGCCCGGAAAGGAAAATTGCCGGAATAGTTTTCTCAGGCCGTCTTCGCCTTGGCCGATATCGGGGTAGATCTCGCTATACGTGCCCTCGAGCCAGGTGTTGGCGACCATTGCCGGACCGCCATGTCCTGGACCGCAGATAAACAGCACATCAAGATCACGCTCACGGATAATTCGGTTGAGATGCAAGTAGAGGAAATTGAGGCCCGGCGTTGTACCCCAATGGCCGAGCAGCCGCGGCTTGACATGCTCGGCTTTCAAGGGTTGGCGCAGCAGCGGATTGTCGAGCAGATAAATCTGGCCAACCGAGATGTAATTCGCGGCGCTCCAGTAGCGGTTCATGAGATCGATCCGTTCCAGGCTGATCGCCTGCGTCGTCGCGGCAGCCTTGTCGTTCATCGCCCAGTCTCCAGCATCGGTTTTCCAGCATCGTTTCGCTGGAGATAACTGGAGCGACTTCGCGCCTGAGCAAGCCCAAATTGGCGATGGCGTTCGAAGGAATGTCCAGGCGACGTTGGGCAAGCAAGAAACCGTCGGTGTCTCCAGCCGGGTCAGTGGACTTGTCCTGCAACACACCTGCAACAAAGAAGGAACTTTGGGGCCCTCCAACGGTTAGAGGCATGAGCCGGGAGAGCCACCGAAGGCAGAGGAAGTGGCCCACCCGCCAATGTCGAAGGATATCCTTGAACAATTGCGGACAAGCGGCCGCCAAGGGAGCTGAAAATGCTCGATCTTCCCAGTGCTCGCGACCGGATGGTCAATGTGCATATCGCCCGGCGTGGCATCCGCAATCGCGAGATCCTGCAGGCCATGCGGGAAGTTCCGCGCGAGGCTTTCGTCGATCCCGGCTTCGAAGAATTCGCTTATGAAGACGGACCACTGCCCATCGCTGACGGGCAGACGATTTCGCAACCCTACATCGTCGCGCTCATGATCGAGTTGGCGGACGTCAAGGCTGGTGACCATGTACTGGAGATTGGCACCGGCTCGGGCTATGCGGCGGCCGTGATGAGCCGGATCGTCGAACAGGTCTACACGATCGAGCGCCATCCCGGATTGGCTGAAACCGCGAGGCGTCGGTTTGAGAGACTTGGCTACGAGAACATCGAGGTCAGGACCGGCGACGGCACCAAGGGCTGGCCAGAAGCAGCGCCCTACGACGCCATCGTGGTGACGGCCAGCGGACCAGGCGCGCCGCTCGCCCTGCAGGAACAACTCGATGTCGGCGGCAGGCTTGTCATTCCGGTCGGTGACGATCTGGATTCGCAACGCCTGCTCAAGGTCACCCGAACGGGCGCTGCAAGCTACAGCGAGGAGGATTTTGGCGGCGTGCGGTTCGTCCCTCTCATCGGCGAGCAAGGCTGGCCCGAAGGTGGCGAGATCGCCGAGATCCGTCGTCCGCTCCGACATCCGCATCCCGCCAGTCTGCCCGATATGATCGCAATGGCCGCCGAACCGCTTCCGGATTTCGACGATCCCGCCTTTGGCGAAGTGTTCGATCGGTTCGCCGACCGGCGCGTCGTTCTGCTTGGCGAAGCAAGCCACGGCACGTCGGAGTTTTACAAGGCGCGCGCGGCGATCACACGCCGGCTCGTCGACAAGCACGGTTTCACGATCGTTGCGGTCGAAGCTGATTGGCCCGATGCCGCGGCCATCGACCGCTATGTTCGTCATCGCGAGCCACGAGCCGGAGTCAGCGCGCCATTCCAGCGGTTCCCGACCTGGATGTGGCGCAACACCGACGTCGCGGGCTTCACCGGCTGGATGCGCGACCACAACGAGAAGCTCGAGCCATCCAGGCAGGCGGGATTCTACGGTCTCGACATCTACAACATGAGCGGGTCCATAGCTGCGGTTCTCGAATATCTTGACCGGGTTGATCCGCAGGCAGCAAAGATCGCGCGCGAGCGCTATGGCTGCCTGACCCCATGGCAAAATGAGCCGTCCACCTACGGCCGTGCGGCGCTGACCTCGGGCTACCGGGCATGCGAGCAGGCAGTTCTCGAGCAATGTCGAGACCTGCTCGCCAGTCAACTGGACTATGCCCGACGGGACGGCAGCGACTTTCTCGATGCCGCTCAGAACGCCCGGTTGATTGCCTCCGCCGAACGTTACTACCGGATCATGTACTATGGGGGCGCGGAATCCTGGAACCTGCGCGACACGCATATGTTCGAAACGCTGGAACATCTGCTGGACGCCAACGGACCGAATTCCAAGGCGGTTGTTTGGGCGCACAATTCGCATATCGGCGATGCTCGCTATACCGAAATGGGCGTTGTCCGGGACGAACTGAATATCGGCCAGCTTTGCCGGCAACGGTTCGGCGACAGGGCAGCCCTGATCGGTCTGGGCACGCATTCCGGCACCGTGGCCGCCGCTTCCGACTGGGACGGCGAGATGAAGGTGAAGCAGGTGCGGCCCTCACACGCAGACAGCTACGAGCGGCTTTGCCATGACTGCCGCATTCCGCGTTTTCTGCTCGACCTGAAGCGCGACGAGGCGCTGCGCGAGCGGCTCCTGGAACGCAGGCTGGAGCGCTTCATCGGGGTGATCTATCGGCCGGAAACCGAACTGCGAAGCCACTATGCGGATGTTTCGCTGCCCCAGCAATTCGACGCCTTCTTGTGGTTCGACAAAACCACCGCGGTAACGCCGCTTGGCCCGGAGCATGCAAGAGCTGGTGTTCCCGACACCTATCCGTTCGGACTTTAGCCGCCGGCGAAAGGCGAATGGCCCGGAACATTTCGGCTGGCCTCGGGTTTTGAAACCGAACCCCTCGAAGGAGTTGTCTCATGAGCACGAGCAGACATCCAAAGTGGAAAAAGCCGAGCGATGCCGACTTGGTGAACAATCCGGGCATCGGAACCTCCAAGGGCACGATCAAGGAAGGCGATGACCTCGACCTTGAAGGCGAAAACACGATCGAAGGCGACGTCGAGAATGACACGACGGCCGCCGGCGGGATCAATCCAAGGCAGAAAATGCGGACGAACAAGTAGCGTGCCGAATTGCACGAGAAAGGAGGCTATCGATGGCCGGAAACAAAACCCACGAGCAAAGCCTTCGCGTAATCGAAAAGCGCGAGAATACGAAGAATGCCGGCAAGGACTTCGACGCGAAGACGGAGCTGAGAAAGTCCGACGCTGAGCGCGCAGCCTCGCGGCAGGACAACCTCAGGCCCAAGCTGAGGGATATTGCCGACCCCGATAATCGGAACATCATCCGCGGAGAGAACCAGGAAAGCTCTCACAACAAGCATCGGGGAGGTCGTTGAGGTCGGCCCCATACACCGATATCCGCGCAGCAATTGTCTTCCGCAGGAGCAAGTCATGCCACTCACGCTCAGCAGTTCCGCCTTTGCCGAAGGCGCAAAAATCCCTGAAAGATATACGCGGGACGGCAAGAACGTGTCTCCGCCGCTGAAGTGGTCGGGGGTACCTGATGATACGAGGAGCCTTGTTCTCGTCGTCCAGGATCCGGATGCACCAAGCGGAACGTTCGGCCATTGGGCGGTGTTCAACATATCCCCCGACACCCGGGAACTTCCCGAGGCGGCAAGCGGCAAGCCGGGTCCGCAGGCCCTAAGGCAGGCGACGAACGATTTCGGCAACGCCTATTATGACGGCCCTGAACCGCCGGTCGGACACGGCGTCCATCATTATCATTTCCGGCTGGCCGCGCTCGACACGCCAAACCTTGCTATCCCGGCAAGCGCCGGCGTCCAGCGTATCTGGCAGGAAGCACAAAAACATCTGATCGAGCAGGCAGAACTCGTCGGAACATACGAACGGATTTGATGGGTTGCTTGCAGCCGGCGGAAGGAACCCGGATCGCGTGGCCGATGTCAGCGTGAACGGAACAGTTCTTCTCCTTAACGGTTGTTCGGGAAAGGAGACGCGTCATGTTTGAAAGCGTCATGTGGTTGATTGTCGTGGCCGGCGGGCCACTGTTGCTGATCATACTGATGGCCTATGTCTTGCTGACACGCCGCCGCCTTGGCCCCGCCGAAAGCAAAGAGCGTGACCGCGCAACCGACCGGCTGTATCGCCAGGACAGGCGATGATTGGGGAGGTGGGCGGGCGGGAATCGCACGGCTACGGGCACGCGACGATTCCCAACCCTGATCAGTGCATGATCCTTTGCCTCAACCAAGCGAGAAACCTGTTGCCGCCGATCGTTGCGCGGACCCGGGCTGCCGCCCACCGCGCCTTCATGGAAGCGCCTACGTGACAGTCGCAGACGATGTCATGCAGTTGCCAGTCATTCAGCTCGAAGAAGCGCTTGGCTTCGCCATAGGTGTCATTCCTTAGGCCCGACGCGCGCAGCACCGAGTCTTCGAACGCGACGGCAATTGCCGAACCCTCGCCACGCACCGTGGCACGTGCTTCTGGGTGCAGATGCTCGGTGCCGGAAAACGCTGCGAGGAGCCGCTCGGGATTCTGCTCGAGAAGTTCAGCCCAGCGCTCGATGCGCTGGTTTCGTGTCATTGCCGAATATGCAGCCGAGGACTCGATGGCGGCGACGGCATGCAGTTGGTCGAGTGTCTGATGTTTCATGGTCGGCTCCTGTTTCAAAGGGAGATGCACCCACGCCTTCAGAGGAATTATCGCGCAGCGATGCTGCGACAAGAGCAAAAGCCTGACAGAATTCGTCACCGCCAAGTTCAACCGGCTGGATCGTAAACGCGCCGGACGCGTTCATCGAAGAGATGGGGTCATCACTGCCCGCGGTTTGCCCATGCTCGTCCAGCCGATCGACTATTTTCTTGTTGCCTGGTTCATTCTTGCTGCTGCCTCGACGGTCTATGTCGGGATAGATCAGCACCGCAACAATCCCGAACCGGCGGTGATGAAATGGGGGTTCATCCTGGTCACCCTCTATATGGGCCCCGTCGGCCTGCTGCTCTATGTGTTGGCCGACAAGGAGCCGCGACCGGGCGAGCACGAGGACTTCACGAGGCCGCTGTGGAAGCAGGGCGTCGGCTCGACCATTCACTGCGTTGCCGGAGATGCTACAGGCATCATCCTCGCCGCCGTCGTCACGGCGACGCTCGGCCTTCCTATGTGGCTCGACCTCATTGTCGAATATGTTTCCGGCTTCGCCTTCGGTCTGTTCATCTTTCAGTCGCTGTTCATGAAGTCGATGATGGGCGGCAGCTATTGGGAAAACGTGCGCAAAAGCTTCCTGCCCGAATTCATTTCGATGAACTTCATGATGGCGGGTATGGCGCCTGTCATGAGCTTCCTGATGATGGGGCGCGACATGCGCGCGATGGAGCCGACGGAACTGCTGTTCTGGGGCGTGATGTCGATCGGCGTCATCGCCGGCTTCACACTCGCCTACCCTGCCAATGTCTGGCTGGTGGCGCGCGGACTGAAGCATGGATTGATGACGCAGCGCCGGCAGACCACCGGAACGAGCAGTCGAGAGAAATCTGCTCACCAACCGCACGGAACAGGCCACAACGAGACCTCCCACAGCGGCAAAAGCAGTGGCCACCAGATGAAGACGGACGCCACGACGCCGCAGGTTTCGGCACTCGGCATTGTATCCGTAATTGCGCTGGCGATCGGCATGGCCGCACCGGCTAACTGGCTGAACCTGACGCTGTCGGCCCGTGATGTCGGCGGGGTAATCATGCCGCGAGGCATGATCATGGGCCGCGATACCCCGGCCGAGGCGATGCGTGACATGGCGGCAGCCGATCCGCGTCGGGTGACAGCATCCTACGATCTGTCCGCCAAGGGCGGCCAGGAATTGCCGTTCCGCCTGGAGAACGGCGTCAAGGTGTTCGAACTCAGGCCGTCAGTGATCCGTTGGCAGATACTGCCCAACGTCGCGGTCGATGCCTACGCCTATAACGGACAGATTCCCGGGCCGCGCATCCACATTCGCCAAGGTGACAGGGTCCGCATCAATGTCACCAACGACCTGCCTGAGGAAACGACGGTGCATTGGCACGGCATGATCCTGCCGAACCAGATGGACGGACCCGCCGAGATTACCCAAGCGCCGATTGAGCCCGGGCAAACCTACTCCTATGAATTCACCGCCACACAGCACGGGACCTATTTCTATCATCCGCACGCCAAGCCCGACCGCACCCAGGCACTCGGGCTCTACGGAGCGCTGATCATCGACCCCGCCAATCCCGCCGACGAGATCCAGGTCGACCACGATTACGTTATCGAGCTCCAGGAATGGCTGGTGCGCGACGGCCTGACCTACCCGGCGATGCCGATGGAAGGCGGCATGCCGAACTTCTTCACCATCAACGGCAAAGCGTATCCTTCAACCGATACGATCCATATGAAGGTCGGCGAAACGCTGAAGGTGCGTTTCATCGGCACCAACAATGGCTTTATCCATCCGATGCATATCCATGGCGGACCGTTCGAGGTCGCCGCCCGTGACGGCGAGACTCTTGCCCCTTCGGCTCGCTTCCTGGCCGACACGATCAATGTTGGGCCGGGGCAGCGCTATGACGTCGTCTGGAAGGCACAGCGGCCCGGCAAATGGCTGATCCACTGCCACATTCCGCATCACACGACAAACAACAATGTCGAGGAAAAAGGCGGCGGCGGACTGATGGTCATCATCGATGTCAGCTAACCGGCACCCAGGCGATGGCCGAACAGCTGCGCTCGGCCGACAGAGGAGCGATCCCATACAGACATTGCAACCTCCCGCAGCCGTCCGGACGTTGCAATTGTCGCGTCCTACTTCTTGATAATGTTCCCGTCGCGCAAGTCGAATGCTTCGGTGCCGCGAGCCTGGCGATAGAAATCGTCCTGCAATTCACCCCATTCGCCGAGGAAGGCACCGCAATTGCTGCAGTAGATTGGCGTCGACTCCTTGGCGTTGTCGGGGATGTCCATCTGGATCGTCCCGCAAGCCTTGCAATCGAGTTTGTCGTCCAATCGGCGTCCCATTTCGCAATGATTGCGCATTTTGACTCAGGAGCCAATTGTCGGTTTCGTACGAAGTGGCGCAAACCGCCCTGTGAGTTCATCAATAGCTGGCGCAGACTTGCTCCCACAGAGAGAAGGAAGTCGTAGAGAATTCAGCTATGGGCGTGAAATTGTCGGCCCTATTCGCGGGAATCAAAAAGGACGGCCAACCCCAACTTCCGCGTCAGGTCGACGATCTCCTCCATCAATTCGTTATCCGTATCCCGCATGTAAGGCGCGTCCCTGCGAATTGCCTCGATCACCGCTTTGACCGAGACGATATCGCCGTATCGCGCGCTCCCAAGCTCCAACGCCAGAAATTCCCTCGCGGTGCCGACGGGCCTTATTGCTCCCCTAGCGATACTCATGCGGCTCCTCCCCATGGCCACGTCAGCTTTCATTTTGAGCCTGTCCGAGATGGAGATCAATTGATGGTATGATTCGTACAAAACCCGCTGAGCCGATATGCGACAACAATTGAAATTGGCCCAATGCGGCCGACCCACGGAACCATCATTCGGCATAAAGGTTGTGTCTCCAATCGTCCTGCGGAGAATGCGAGGGAACGACCATGCGGATGTTGACGATAGTTGCCGCGCTTTCGGGAGCGGTCATCATGCAGCCACTCCATGGGCAAACCATCGACCCGCCGGGTCCACAGATGACACCGATGGAACCCCAGCCCGAGCCGATACCGCCCCGGCAAGGGGCTCCTGGTGAGAATTTCACCGATGTCGCCATCGTCGCCGTCGAGGACCTACCTGCGGAAATCAAGGCACAGGCGGAAGCCGTGATTACCCAGACCAGTGCGCAAGATCTGCTGCGTCTGCAGAGCTCCATCGATGCATCGCCTCAGGCAACATTGGCGCTGAGGGCCAACGGGCTCAACTCTTCACAGGTCGTGGCCGCCAACATCGATGGTGATGGCACGTTGACGCTGATCATCCAAACGACAACTTGATCGGCCGTCCGAACATACGGCTACGCCGTGAAGCAACGAAACGCAGATGTCGCGGAGAGCCGCCATGGCCGAAGCCGCTGTTCGCAACTTCACCATCAATTTCGGACCGCAGCATCCGTCGGCCCACGGGGTCCTGCGGTTGGTGCTGGAACTGGATGGTGAGATCGTCGACCGAGCAGATCCGCATATCGGCCTGCTCCATCGCGGCACCGAAAAGCTCATAGAATACAAGAACTATCTGCAGGCCCTGCCCTATTTCGACCGGCTAGACTATGTCGCACCGATGAATCAGGAGCATGCCTTCTGCCTCGCCGCCGAGAAATTGCTGGAAATATCGGTGCCAAGGCGTGGGCAACTTATCCGTGTCCTTTTCTGCGAAATCGGCCGGCTTCTGTCGCATCTCCTCAATGTCACGACCCAAGCTATGGACATCGGCGCACTGACCCCGCCGCTTTGGGGTTTCGCAGAGCGTGAAAAGTTGATGGTCTTCTACGAGCGCGCCTCGGGCGCCCGCATGCATGCGAATTATTTCAGGATCGGCGGCGTGCACCAGGACCTGCCTTCCGAGCTTCTCGACGACATCTGGAATTTCTGCGACCCCTTCCTCAAGGTCTGCGACAATCTCGACGACCTGCTCACCAACAGCCGCATTTTTAAGCAACGCAATGTCGATGTCGGCGCGATTGGGCTCGATGACGCCTGGGCGTGGGGCTTCTCCGGCGTGATGGTGCGCGGATCGGGAGCGGCATGGGACCTGCGCAAGGCACAGCCATACGAATGTTATCCCGAGATGGATTTCGACATACCGGTCGGAAAGAATGGAGACTGTTATGATCGGTACCTGGTTCGGATGGAGGAAATGCGCCAGTCGGTCCGGATCATGAGGCAATGCCTGGAAAAGTTGCGCTCGCCGCAAGGCCAGGGGCCGGTGGCGATCCCCAATCACAAGATCACGCCGCCGCCACGTGCCAAAATGAAGCGTTCGATGGAAGCAACCATCCAGCATTTCAAACTCTATTCGGAAGGGCATCGTGTGCCCGCCGGCGAGGTCTATGCGGCGGTCGAGGCTCCGAAGGGCGAATTCGGCGTCTATCTGGTTTCGAACGGAAGTAACGTTCCCTATCGATGCAAGATACGCGCGCCTTCCTTCGCCCATCTGCAGGCGATGGATTTCCTGTCCCGAGGGCACATGATCGCCGATGTCGCCGCAATCATCGGCTCACTTGATATCGTGTTCGGCGAGATCGACCGCTGACCTGCGCGCAGATCACATGCCGCAGATCACATGCCATGGTCGAAATCGGTGGCCTCATCGGCATGACGCATCATGCGGCGAAAGCTCATCGAGATGTGGGCGCGCCTGATGTGGCCGATCGATTCCCAGTCTCCGATCTCCGCAGCGGCAAGGACTTCCTCCATCTCCCGGCGGAAGGCGGTGAATTCTTCGACAAGGCCCAATTGCGGCATCATCTTCAGGACGACCCGCGCGACCTGGAAATACAGGCGCTCGCTGATCTCGCGCAGCGGCTGGTTGCCGGTCATCGCGGTGAGTTCGTAGAAGAAATCCATGTTAAGGCGCAAGAAAGCGCGCTGGTCGGGGTTGAGGATATCGGAGTCACAGCGCGCGATAAGCGCTCTTATCCGATCGAGGTCCTCCGCCGTGCGCGGGATCGGCGAAAGCTTGCCGACCAGGAGCGCCAGCTCCAGCCTCAGATGATAGACCTGTTGGAGTTCCTCGATGTCGACGTCCGTGACGATCGTGCCGACGCCGTGGACGGATTGAACAAGACCTTCGGATTCGAGGCGCGCCAGCACGCGCCGAACCGGTGTCCGGCTGATCTCGAACTCCTGGGCGAGTTCTTCCTCGGAGAGATGGCTTCCCGGAGCATAGTCCAGCAGGCAGATCCGGTCGCGCAAGATCCGGTAGATGCGCTCGAACCGCTCCCGGGCCGAGAGCGGGCGCGGGGTCACGGCTGTGGGCGCTGCACCCGTTTCAAGCGTCATCCAGCCTCCAGGACAGCATGCAGAAACTGCCGTGTCCGCTCATTTTTGGGCGCCCCGAACAGTTCGTTTGGCGGCCCCTGCTCACAAATCTTGCCTTGGTAGAAGAAGCAAACGCGATCGGAAAACTCCTTGGCGAAGCCCATCTGATGGGTCACCATCAGCATGGTCAGATCATGCTCGCGCCCGATCTGCCTTATCACCTGCAGCACTTCGCCGACAAGCTCCGGGTCGAGCGCCGAGGTCACCTCGTCGAACAGCATGATCTTGGGTCGCATGGCCAGTGCCCTGGCGATAGCGACGCGTTGCTGCTGGCCACCGGACAGCTGCGACGGGTAATGATCCTTCTTCTGAGCCAGCCCCACCAGTTCCAGCAATTCGGCTGCTCGCGCCTCTGCATCCGCGCGTTTCATGCCAAGCACCGTCATCGGCGCCTCGATGCAGTTCGCCATCGCCGTCATGTGCGGGAACAGGTTGAAGGATTGGAACACCATGCCGATCTTCGCCCTGATGCGGCGAATATGCGCAAGGTCGGCGGGAACGAGCATGCCGTTCTTCTTCATGTGGGTCAGCGGCTCGCCTTCGACCCAGATGACGCCGTCGTTGATCGTTTCCAGCGTCATCAGCATTCGCAGCACCGTCGTCTTGCCGGAGCCGGAAGGGCCAATGATGGAAACCTTTTCACCGCGCGCGATTTCAAGATTGAGCCCGTCGAGGACGGTCAGTGAGCCATAGCGTTTCGACACATTGTCAAAACGGACCATCGGTTGTTCCGTCATCGCGTGGCCCTCTGGTTGAGCATGCGTTCGAGAGTCCGGATCAGCGCGGCTGAAACCAGGCTCATGGCAAGGAAGAACAGGCCGACCAGCGTGATCGGCTCGGTGTAGCGAAATGTTTCCGAGCCGATGATCTTGGCCGTCTGCATCAGCTCCATCACGGCGATCGCGGAAAGCAAGGGCGTCTCCTTGAACAAGGCGACGAGATAGTTGCCCAGTGCTGGAACGATCGGTGGAATCGCCTGCGGGATGATGATGTCGCGAAACGTCGTCCAGGCCGACAGATTGAGCGCGATCGAGGCTTCCCACTGACCGCGATGGATGTTGTCGAAACCGGCGCGATAGACCTCGGAACAATAGGCGGCGTAGTGGATGCCGATGGCAAGCACGCCGGCGGTGAATGCGTCGAGCACGAGGCCGAATTTCGGGAAGACGAAGTAGATAAAAAATATCTGGATGAGCAGTGGGGTCGAGCGGATCAGTTCAACCAGAACCGAAATCGTCCAGCCGGTCTGCGGTACGGCGATCCGCACGACCGCCAGCACTAGGCCGAGGGTGGCGGCAAGCACGAAGCCGATCAGCGTCGCTTCGACCGAGACGATCGCCGCGTGCGCCAGCACCGGCAGGATTTCGAGGGTGAAATTCCAGTCCCAGATCATGCTGCCTTCCCCCGCGCCAGACCAGCCGACGCCCGCCTTTCGAGCAGCCGCATGCCGATGGTGAGGACCAGCGACATAACGAGATACATCAGCAGGACGAGGGTGAAGATTGGAAGGGTCTTGAACGTATTCTGGTTCATCTGCTGCGCCTTGAAGGCGAGATCCGAGAGCGTGATCAGCGAGACCAGGGACGTCGATTTGAGAAGCTCGATGAACAGATTGCCCCAGGGCGGTATCATTGCCACAAAGGCCTGCGGCAGGATCACGCGCCGCAGCATCTGGGCACGGCTCATATTCAACGCCGTGCATCCCTCCCACTGGCCGCGGGCGACAGACAGGATCGCGCCGCGTACGACCTCCGATCCGTAGGCGCCGACGTTCAGCCCGAGCGCCAGGACGGCGACCGGGAATGGGTCGAGCGAAACGCCGAATTGCGGCAGCACGAAAAACAGCCAGAACAGTTGCACCAGCGCCGAGGTGCCGCGGAATATCTCGACATAGACCGTTGCCAGCCATCTGAGCGGCGCCGGACCATAGAGCCGGGCGAGCGCGGCAAGCACGCCCATGATGATCGCGAGCAGGCTGCCAAGGATGGCGATCTCGATCGTCAAGACCGCGCCCTGCAGCAAGCCGGGTAGAAACAGGCTGTAGGCCTGCTGTGTCGCCAGGATGCCGATGACCGCGAGTGCAATCGCCAGCATCGCTACAAGCGTGCCAATTCCCATCTGCCTCTCCGAAAAAGAGGCGGCGCCTTCGCGCCGCCCAGCAGTTGGGACCTTATTTGCCGGCGCAGAGCTCGGCGGTGGTCTTGTTCGGCAGGTAGTCCTTGCCGAAGCCGAGCGGCTCGACGAGTGCGATATGCTCCGGCGAGCCAAGGAATTTCTTCAGCTCGGCGTTGAATGCCTCTTGCAGATCGGTGTCTTCCTTGCGGAAGCCGAAGCCACCGTGGCCCTTTACGGACTTGCCAGCAACTTCGCCGAATGGTTTCGTCGATTCCACGCCGTCGGCCTTCTTGGCCATGTCGGCGATAGACAGGGCGGTTAGCGCAGCGGCGTCGGCACGGCCCGACTGGACGGCGGCGACGAGGCTGGACTGGTCAGGCAGGGAAACGATCTGCCCTGCCGCGACACCGGCATCCTTGGCAAAGCCACCCTCGACCGCGCCGGCCATCACGGCGAGCTTGAGATCGGGATTGTCCTTGAAGCTCGAAAAGTCCTTCACGGCCTTCGGATTGCCCTTTGCCACCAGCAAGGCCTCGCCGATGCCGTAAGAAGGCTCGGAGTAGTTGATCTCGGCGCAGCGCTTGGGAGTGATGAACATGCCGGCGGCGATGATGTCGAAGCGCCCGGCCTTGAGACCAGGAATGAGCGAGCCGAACTCGGTCAGCACGCCGTCGACCTGCTTGATGCCCATCTTGGCGAGCACCGCCTTGGCGACTTCGGGCGCCTCGCCAGTCAACTTACCATCTGGCGTGGCATAGCCGAACGGCGCCTCATTGGCGAAGCCGACGCGGATATAGCCGTCCTTCTTGGCCCGCTCCAGGGTAGTTTCCGCATGAGCGGGCAGCGATGTCAATGAAGTCGCTGCGAGCGCCAGGCAGGCCGCCGCCTTCACGACGATACGGCGTGAGATCGATGATTTGAACATGCTTTTCTCCCATTGAACACTGATGATGGTTCCCAGCGTCGCGGCCTTCTTCGAGGTTGAAACGCGCTTGACCAGACGTATACAACTGCCCTAGACATTGTGCAAGCCAAGACGCGGAAACGTTTGAAAATTAGACAACAGAACGACACGTAGCCATCCAGTTGTGCACAATTTAAGCGATTTTCACGTCACAAGGGCGGATCATATCCGGAAGGCAGGACATTCAGGTGACGAGCGCGAACCATTTCGGAACATTCACGCAAGCGGAATATGCGCAGCGCTTGACCGGCGTGAAGGCACGCATGGAACAGGCCGGCTTCGACCTCATCGTCTGTCAGGATCCCGCCAACATGTGCTGGCTGACCGGCTATGATGGATGGTCGTTTTATGTTCCGCAGTGCTTGCTCATCCATCTGGAGGAGGACCGGCCGATCTGGTTCGGCAGGGCTCAAGATGCCCGCAGCGCGCGCCTGACCACCGGCCTACCGGAGAAAAACATCGTGCCGTTCTCGGAACGGCTGGTGCAGCAGCCCGTCGAACATCCCTATGACGAGCTCGCCCAGCTGATCCGATCGCGCGGCTGGGGAACCGCTCGCATCGGTGTCGAGATGGACGCGCATTACTACACCGCGCGCTGCCACGCCCATCTCACCCTAGGATTGCCCGACGCTCACTTCGCCAACAACCACGATCTCGTCAATTGGGCGCGGCTGGTCAAATCCGAAGCCGAACTGGCGCTGATCCGCGAGGCCGGTGCGATCTGCACCCATGCCATGAACCGCGCCATCGACAAGATGCGGCCCGGCGTCCCCCAGAACCACATCATCGCCGAGATCTATCACGCGCAGATCATGGGCGTGCCCGGAGCGGGCGGCGACTATGCCGCGATCTGTCCGCTGATGCCCGTTGGCGAGGGCACCAGCACGCCGCATCTAACCTGGTCTGACGCGCCGCTGCCGGACAGTGGACTTGCGATCCTGGAGATTGCCGGCGTGCGCCGCCGCTATCACGCGGCGCTAACGCGCACCGTGCATTTCGGCAAGCCGCCTGCGGCTATCCTCGATATCGCCAGGGCAATCGTCGAGGGCGTCGACGCCGGTCTCGAAAAGGCCCGACCCGGCAACACCGCCGAGGAAGTGGAAGCGGCGTGGCAGGCTGTCTTGCGCAAGAACGGGCTGAAGAAGGAAAGCCGCGTCGGCTATCCGGTCGGGCTGGCATACCCGCCCGACTGGGGTGAACGCACCGCAAGCCTTCGTCCTGGCGACACCACCGAAATGCAATCCGGAATGTGCTTCCATTTCATGGCTGGCGTTTGGCTCGACGATTTCGGCATCGCCATCTCGGAATCCTTCGTCGTCACGGATCGCGGCGGGGAACGCCTCTGCGACGTGGCGCGCGAACTCATCGTCATCGACTGACTATGGCGCGCGGGAAGCCGGACCTGTTGAGAGACCCTGCCCGCAACGAAGCCGGCAGCAGCAAGCACGAGGACGCCTGATGGACCGCAATCCCTTTTCCGAAGCCGAAATCGAGGGCCGTCTAGCAAGGATCCGTGCGGCACTGGGCGACCACGAACTCGACGCGGCGGTCTTCGCCTCGCCGGAGAACGTCTTTTATCTCACCGGGCTCGATCACTGGGGATATTTTGCCCCTCACCTGCTGATCGTCCCGCTCGAAGGCAAGCCCGTTCTGGTCACCCGTGCGATGGAGAGAGTGACGATCGAAAAACAGGTGGCGGCAGCTGAGTTTCGCGGCCATTCCGACAGCGAAACGGCGGCGGATCTTGCAGCGCGGGTGCTGGCGGAACTCGGTCTGTCCCGCAAGCGGATCGGTCTCGAATACTGGACGGCAGGCCTCAGCCACGGGCTTGCCGTGGCGCTGCAGACGCAGGTGGATGCCAGATGGAGCGACGTCTCCGGTCTGGTCGATAGGATGCGGCGGGTGAAGAGCGCCGAGGAACAGGCACTGATGCGGCAGGCCGCAAAGGTGACCGACGCCGCCGCCGGCGCGGCGATCGCGGCGATCTCGGATGGCGCCACCGAGCAGGAGGTCGCCGCCCAATGTGTTTCGGCGATGATCCGCGCCGGCGGCCATGCGCCGGGCTTCGGCCCGTTTATCCGCCCGGCCGCGCGGCTTGGCGAGGAGCATACGACCTGGGGCAACGGAGTTTATCGCAAGGGCGAGCCGGTCTTCGTCGAATTGTCCGGCTGCATCTCGCGCTACCACGCGCCGCTCGGCCGGCTCGTTCGCATCGGCCACATCAGCGACGAAGACGCCGCAATGGCTGAAGTGACCGCCAAGGCATTCGACGCGGTCGTCAGGGCGCTGCGCCCCGAGGCCAAGGCGCGCGATGTCTACGCCGCCTGGCAGGCCGTCGCCGACGAGGCAGGCCTTGCCCACTATCGCCGCCATCACTGCGGCTATCTTGTCGGTGCCGGCCAGCCACCATCATGGACCGGCGGCAATTCGGTGACCGGGCTCCGGCATGATTCCGATCTCGAGATCGAGACCGGGATGAGCTTCCACATCCTGTCGTGGCTGATGGGCACCGGTCGTGGCGATGACTTCGTCTCCAATACCGTGCTGTTGACCGATGAGGGTGCCGAAGTGCTGACCCGCACGCCGACCGGCCCGATTGTTCGATAGGCCCGCACGCATGGCGCACTACTCGGCATTCTCGATTTTCCGCAATGCGCTGTCTGGCCAGAAGAACTGGCAGCGCGCCTGGCGGGCGGCGGAGCCCAAACCGTCTTACGATGTGATCGTCATCGGCGGCGGCGGCCACGGCCTCGCCACAGCGTTCTACCTCGCCGAGAACCACGGTATTCGCAATGTCGCCGTGCTTGAGAAAGGCTACATCGGCGGTGGCAATGTCGGCCGCAACACCACCGTTATCCGCTCCAACTACCTGCTCGACGGCAACACCCAGTTCTACGAATTCTCGATGAAGCTCTGGGAAGGCATGTCGCGGGCGCTGAACTTCAACGTCATGTTTTCGCAGCGCGGCCAGCTCGTCACCGCGCATTCGGCCGATGAGCTCGACGGCTTCGGCCACCGCGCCAACATCATGCGGCTGAATGGCATCGACGCCGACATCCTCGATCGAGACGAAGTGCGCCGCCTGGTGCCTTATCTCGATTTTTCCGACACAGCCCGCTTTCCGATCCATGGCGCCATCTTCCAGGGTCGCGCGGGCACGGCGCGGCACGACGCCGTCGCCTGGGGCTATGCGCGCGCCGCCGATGGCCATGGCGTAGACATCATCCAGAACTGCGAGGTGACGGGCTTCATTCGCGATGGCGAACGGATCGTCGGCGTCGAAACGACGAAAGGCCGGATCGGCGCCGCCAAGGTCGGGCTTGCCGTCGCCGGCCATACGTCCGTGCTCGGCGCCAAGGCCGGCCTTGAACTGCCGATCGAAAGCCATGTCTTGCAGGCCTTCGTCACCGGACCGCTGAAGCCGCTGGTCGACCATGTCGTCGCCTACGGCGCCGATCATTTCTATGTCAGCCAGTCGGATAAGGGCGGGCTGGTCTTTGGCGGCAATCTCGACGGCTACAATTCCTACGCCCAGCGCGGCAATCTCGGCGTCGTGCGCGAAGTGGCGGAGGCGGCGATCGCCTTGATGCCGTGCATCTCGCGCATCCGTCTGCTGCGGCATTGGGGCGGCGTCATGGATATGACGCCGGATGCCAGCCCGATCATCTGCCCGACGCCGATCGACGGCCTCTATCTCAACGGCGGCTGGTGCTATGGCGGCTTCAAGGCGACGCCGGCTTCCGGCTGGTGCTTCGCCCACACGATCGCAACCGGCAAGCCGCATCCGTTGATCGCGGCCTACGGGCTCGACCGTTTCCGGACCGGCCGCACGCTGGACGAGGCCGGCGCCGGCCCCTCCGCGTGGCTGCAATAGGAGGCGGGAAGAAAATGCTGCGCATCGAATGCCCCTGCTGCGGTCCGCGTGACCATGACGAGTTCCGCTATGGCGGCGACGCTTCCGTCAGCCGTCCGACCCATGACGATCCCGATCCGGAAGCCTGGTACGCCTATGTCTATGTCCGGAAAAACCCCGCAGGCCTCCACCGCGAGTTCTGGCAGCACGTGATCGGCTGCCGCCAGTGGCTGGTGGTCGAGCGCGACACGCGCAACCACGTCGTTTCTTCCGTCACCTTCGCCAGGACATCGCGAGCATGAACGCCCAGAACAAGCGGTTACCCGGCGGCGGTCGCATCGACCGCTCTTATCCCGTCGAATTCAGCTTCGACGGCCAAAAGATGGCCGGATATCGTGGTGACACGCTCGCATCCGCGCTGCTTGCCAACGGCGTCACCCTGGTTGGACGCAGCTTCAAATATCATCGTCCGCGCGGCATTCTTTCCGCCGGGCCGGAGGAGCCGAACGCACTGGTCACGCTCGGGACAGCGGGCAGGCGCGAGCCGAACCTGCCGGCAACGACGCTGGAACTAGGCGAAGGCATGGCTGCGGAAAGCCAGAATCGCTGGCCGTCGCTGGCCTTCGACGTGCAAAGCGTCAATGGCCTGTTCGCGCCGTTTCTTTCTGCCGGCTTCTACTACAAGACCTTCATGGGTCCGACGCGGCGCGCCTGGAAGGTCTACGAACACTTCGTCCGCAAGGCGGCCGGCCTCGGCAGAGCCGGTACCGAACCGGATCCAGATCGCTACGAGGTTCGTCATGCCTTTGCCGATGTCGCAATTGTCGGTGGTGGTCCGGCCGGATTGTCGGCGGCGCGGGCTGCGGCCGCCGCCGGCGCGCGAGTAGCGCTGATCGAACAGGATTTCCTGCTTGGCGGCCAGCTTCTGGCGGAACGGTCGGACGGCGCGGCTGCTTCATGGTTGAACCAGATCGAAGCCGAACTGAAAAGCTTCGACACCGTCACGCTGATGAAGCGGACCAGCGCTTTCGGCGTCTATGACGGCAATGTCATAGGCCTGGTCGAACAACGCGACCAAGTCGGCCCGCCGCGAACCGGCGAAGCTCGGCAAACAGTCACGTTGCTTCGCGCCCGCTCGATCGTTTTCGCAACCGGCGCCATCGAGCGTCCAATGGTGTTTGCGAACAACGACCGGCCCGGCGTCATGCTTGCCTCGGCCGCCCGGACCTACCTCAACCGCTTCGCCGTTCTGCCGGGCAGGAAAGTCATCGTCACTGCTGTCAATGACGGCGCCTGGCGCACTGCCTTTGACTATGCTGCAGCCGGCGCAGAGGTAACGGTTGCCGATCTGCGCGCCGCACCGCCAACGGCGCTTGTCGCGGAAGCCGCACGCATCGGCGTCACGGTGCGGACCGCAACGCGCATTGTCGACCTGCATGGCGGCCGTGCCGTCAGGGGCGCGACACTCGCCGGACCGTACGGCCAGTCCGAGGCCGCCTGCGATCTGGTCTGCGTGTCCGGAGGCTGGTCGCCGACCGTGCACCTCACTTCGCATCTGGGCGTCAAGCCTCGATATCGCGAAGACATCGACGGCTTCGTGCCAGGCGCCTTTCCAGCCGACCGTTTCGGCGCCGGCGCAATGATGGGAAACTATGCGACCGCCGATGCTATCGAGGGCGGTCATCGTGCCGGCGTTGAAGCTGCATCCTTCTGTGGCAAGTCGGCGCCTGTATCAGCTCCTTCAAAGCTCGATCTGGGCGAGACCATTACGACCATGCTTCGCGAAATCCCGTCCGCCCAAGGCGGAAAAGCCTTTGTCGATTTCCAGATGGACGTGACGACAAAGGACGTCGAACTCGCCCATCGCGAAGGCTATGAAGCGGTTGAGCACCTGAAACGCTACACGACGCTCGGCATGGGCACCGACCAGGGCAAGACCAGTAATTTCCTGGCCCTCTCGGTTATGGCCGCCCTGCGTGGCGCAACGGTTCCCGAGACCGGCACCACGACCTTCCGCCCACCCTTCACGCCGGTCGCCATCGGCGCGCTTGCCGGCCGCGCCACCGGCCATCATTTCAAGCCATTCCGCCGCACGCCGATGCACGACTGGCATCTGGCGAACGGCGCCGACATGCTGGAAGTTGGCTTCTGGATGCGGCCCTGGTTTTACAAGCAGTCCGGGGCCGATGTGAATGAAGCCTACGTCGCCGAAATGCGAAATGTCCGACAGGCCGCTGGCCTGATGGACATCTCCACCCTCGGCAAGATCGACGTCCAAGGTCCGGACGCCGCCATGTTCCTCGACCGGGTCTATGCCAACGGCTTCGCCAAGCTGCAAGTCGGCCGTGCCCGCTACGGCGTCATGCTGCGCGATGATGGCATTGTCTTCGACGACGGCACCACGACGCGGCTGGCGGAAAGCCGGTTCTTCATGACCACGTCGACGGCCAAGGCCGCCGACGTCCTGTCGCGGCTGGAATTCCTGCTCGATACCGCATGGCCGGAACTGCGCGTCGCCGTCACCTCGGTGAGCGATGAATGGGCGGCGATGTCGGTCGCCGGACCGAAGAGCCGTGCGATCCTGGCGGCGGCATTTCCGTCGCTCGACGTTTCCAACGAAGTGTTGCCGCATATGGGATTGCTCGAAAGCCAATGGGAAGGCCGCGCGCTGCGCATCCTGTGCCTCAGCTATTCCGGCGAGCGTGCCTATGAAATCTACGTCGGCGCAACTGCCGGTGAACAGCTCTGGAGCCGCTTGCTCGAAGCCGGCCGGCCGTTCGACCTGAAGCCCTACGGCGTCGAGGCGCTTGGTGCGCTGCGCGTCGAGAAAGGCCACGTCGCGGGGCCAGAGATCGATGGGCGCACGACGCTCGACGATCTCGGCCTTGGCCGCATGGTCGGCAAGCGCATCGGCTTTGTCGGCGATGTGCTGCGGCGGCGCCCGGCCCTGCTGGCACCTGACCGGCAACGCCTGGTCGGTCTGGAATGCATCGAGGACGGAAAGCGCCTGCGCGGTGGCGCCATCCTGTTCCTGCCAGGCGAGAAAGCTCACGGCCACGGACGCGGGCGCATCACCTCCGTCACCTTCAGCCCCGAACGCGGCCACTATGTCGGGCTGGCACTGCTTGCCGGCGATGTCGCGACGGAGGGAAGCGAGGTCGTGGCCGTCTATCCCATGAAAGCCGAAACGGTGCGTGCCCGCATCGTCTCGCCGGTATTCCTCGATCCGCAAGGAGAACGGCTGCATGGCTAGCCCGAATCTCAGCCTGTCCGTGGCCGATTGCCCGCTCATCCAGGTCGAAGCATGGGACGAAACACTGAGACAATTCGAATCAAGCCTCTCGGCGGCGCTCGGCACGAGATTTCCCGCCTCGGTCGGAGAGACGGTTCGTCACAAGAACCTTCTTGTCATTCGCATTGCACCGCGCCGTCTCTGGCTGGCGCTCGACGACGGGACGCAAGCGCCGTCCCTTGCCATCGATCCGGATCTCGGCTGTTCGGTTTGCCTTGGCGAGGGCCGCGTGCGTTTCAGCCTAGCGGGGGCCGACATCGCGAGCGTTCTCTCAACCTGCATAGCCGTCGACTGGCACGCGCCGACCACCGCTCCGGGCCGGGCCGTGCAGACTTCCTTCCACCATGTGCCGGTACTCTTGCTTCGCACCGGCGAGACCTCGTGCGATCTCGTCGCGCCGCGAAGCTTCGCCCGCAGCCTCCAAGATTGGCTCGCTGACAGCTAGCCTGAATACCGCCCCAGAATCCCATTGTGCGAATCCGACGCCGCCGCGCCGTTTGGTCACGCGAATTTCACGCGTCACAGAGCGATTCATGGCGGCTGCTGATCGGCCGCTACGGTACCTCAACAGCACGATCAATTAGTCGTCGCTCACGGAACAAGGGGTCTCGGTGAACGTTAGAAAGACGGATTCGCCGTTTGCGAAGCAGTGAAAGGCGGATCTCCCCTTCCAGGAATAGGAGAAGACGATGAGAAGTCATCTGATTCCTGCCGCCACCGGGCTTATTCTGCTCGCCGGCATCGGCGTGGCCGCCGCGGACGAGGTGATTGTCACGCCCGAACAGCAGACGGTCATCCGCGAATATGTGCACAAGCATCCGCTGGCATCGATCAATCTTCTTGGGGTGGAACTCAGTGTCGGTTCCGCTTTGCCCGATACGGTCGAACTTCGGTCGATCGATGTTCCCGATGTCAAATACAAATATGTCGTCGTCGGCAATCACACAGTGCTGGTCGACCCGGGCACACGCAAGATTGTGAAGGTTATTGACTGACGGCAAGCCCGCCGTTCCTCGCGACAGCAGGCGTGCCGTCCGATAGGAAAGGAGCCAGTTCAATGTTGCCGCATGTTGAGACGTGCGATGTGGCCGCCGCTGTCGACGAACTGCTGAACGAGCGATGCAACGCGTTGCTATCGATGAAGGCAGCAATCGCCGCGCTGCGGGAACGCACGGGGACGGAGCGGTCGGACGCGGATCTGGAAGGACTGATCACCAAGAAGGCGGCGCTCTTCGGCGTCGCGGTGCTGTCCGACAGGGACTGAAGGCGAAAGCGCTCCCAGCATGATAGAGAGGCCTTTACCTCGACACCCGCTCATCGGCGAGCTTTCGACCTCGCCTGCCTGGCTGCCGCCGGCTTAATGCGGATTCGCAACGATCCACCTTCGGGATGGTCAATCTCGAAAGAATTCGTTTTCCGCACGAGATCACTTAGTTTCCGAAACCCGAAGGTCCGCGGATCAAAGTCCGACGCCAAATTGGCGAGTTGAGTGCCGACAGCACCGAGTGGGACCCAACCGTCCTCGCTCTCCATCTGCGCGATGACTTTCGAAATGATTGGCGTGGCGGCGCTGGGAGACTGAAGCGGGCTTGTGGCCCGGCTTGTGTCCTCACTATTTGTGTGCGTCGTTGCAAGCAGGTTCTCCGTGTAGACGAATTTGCGGCAAGCCTGGCGAAAACTCTCCGGGGTCTTCTGTTCGCCGAAGCCAAATACATCGATCCCCTGCTCGCGGATACGTGCCGCGAGACGAGTGAAATCGCTGTCCGACGAAACCAGGCAGAAACCGTCGAAGCGGCCGCTGTGAAGCAGGTCCATTGCATCGATCACCAGGGTGATGTCCGACGCATTCTTCCCCGTCGTGTAGGCAAACTGTTGTTGTGGGATGATGGCATGCTTCGAGAGGATGTCGGCCCAGCCTTTGGAGCGGACGCCGGAGAAGTCGCCGTAAATGCGGCGGACACTTGCCTCGCCGAGCTTGGCGATCTCTTCGAACAGGCCATCAGCGATCTTGGACGACGCGTTGTCGGCATCAATAAGAACAGCGAGACGAGGAGAACGGATCTCAGGCATTGAATTTCCCCTTGGAAGAATCAGCCGAGCTTTGAAGCGTCACCACGGCTGCGTGCCTGGTCTTGCTTCTTTTCGGGCTCCTAGAGCGGAATGAATTGAGGCTGAATCGGCGTGGGATTCCCTTAGGCGTGCAAATCTGATTCAACCTTCATGCTGGGCAAGGA